>NZ_MLAQ01000004.1 GCF_002272895.1 Helicobacter sp. 12S02232-10 | reverse complement strand
CCTGTGATGGTTCCTCTAAAATTAGTGATATCACCAATCGTGATTTTTTTATCCTCAGAAGAAACTTCTCCTGTTTTATCAGTAGGAGCAGTATCAGAAGCAGTGGCAAAGGTTAGAGTGGAAT
The DNA here is from genome assembly GCF_002272895.1 of Helicobacter sp. 12S02232-10. Taxonomy (NCBI): domain Bacteria; kingdom Pseudomonadati; phylum Campylobacterota; class Epsilonproteobacteria; order Campylobacterales; family Helicobacteraceae; genus Helicobacter; species Helicobacter sp. 12S02232-10. Next base: position 179,183 of record NZ_MLAQ01000004.1, on the reverse strand, counting down.
TAGCATTTGAATTTTGGATATCACCTACACTTGAATCACTAAAAGAGGCAGTAAGTAAAGCATCTCCTGAAATATTACCCAAAGAGGAATGATCAGAAGCTGTGATGCTCAATTTGGTTATAACACCGTTGCGACCTGCTTGAGTCGATATATTACCTAAAGAAGAATGATTAGAGGCTTTGATTTCTCCAGTACCTCCGAAAAGGGTAATCGAACCTGTTATACTCCCTTTATCAAAAGTCAAATTATTCTTTGTGCTATTCTGATCATAAGTAGTAGCATCATTAGTTTTATAGTCTCCTTGCCAAACAGCACCGTTTTTAAAGGTCAGATTCATCGTGCCATACGGATTAGTCACATCTCCTTTGAGGGCATAACCATCTGTGGTGTTGTTCCCATCAAATGTTGCGTTAGTATATGTTCCGTTGTGGTCTTTCCCAATAAAGTTATTTTCTATATTTCCCTCTAATGATGAGTTAGTAAAAGTGATGATTGTATGTGTATCTGAATCAATCGGAGCTTGCAAGGTATTTACATTCCCTATCATCTTGGCATTATCGGATTTGAGATTCAAGATTCCGAGTTGATTATTAGCATTCCCTTTTAGCAAAGAACCTGATTCAAGAGTAACATTTTGAGTCGGGTTTTTATTAAAATTTGCTTTAACGTTATTGATATTACCATTCAAAACAGATTTATTCTTAAGCGTGATGTTAAGCGTAGGAATATCTGTTTGAGAGTATTGGTCATAACTCAAGTTTGTATTTGCATAAGCTATTGCACCATTATCAAAGGTGATATTAAGACCACCAGAAACAGCTCTGATGGTTGCATTTTGCTCGCCATCTGCACCTTTGAGGGCATAGCCTTTGGTTGTAGAATTGCCATCAAAAACGATACTTAAAACATTAGAGTGAGCTCCTCCTAACTTCAAATCGACAGCTGAACTAAGCGCAGTGATATCACCCTCCAAAGCCGAATCCTTAAAGGTAATCAAAGAAGTTTTTGATTGGGATCCAGAATTGTGACTTGCTGTGATGTTGCCTTTCATATTCGCATCATTTTTGAAAGTGATTTGATTATCTTGTGCTTGAATATTGATATTCCCAACCCAAGCATAGCCCTTTAAACTAGCATCACTATTTCCTTGATAGCTTCCATCAAAAGTAAATGTTGATGTCTTGGATGTACCATAAGCGCCATTAGGCTGGTATCCATTGATAAAATTTCCCTGATATACCGAATTTGTGAAATTAAAAGTCATTGTAGAGCCGTTTTGAAATCTCAAATCAAAGGAACTAGACACAATAGCATTTAGGGCAGTGATAGTAGAAGAACGAGCAGCGTTAGTCCAACCACCGGCTTTTATCATTTGCTTTAACACCACTTTATCGGGAGTAGTGTCTGTAGTGTCTTGCAGACTCAATTGGGCAATAGAGGGTTGAGTATTGGTCACAGTAACACAATGATCCGTGCTACAATGACCATCTTTTATTGTATCGGCATAGACAAAAGAGGTTAAAAAGGGGGCAATAACTAAGGAAACAGGAAGGAGTCTTTTAGAAAATCCTGCTTTTAGAGAGGAAGATTTGCCCCCCCCCCCCGACAATATTTTGAAGTTTTGAAATAAACTTGATTTCGCTTTGATTCATAAACAATCCTTTTTTAAATTTTATCAAGAAGAACTGATAATCATTAAACTATCAATTATTATTGAGAACCCTGCCATTAAATCATAAAATAATTTAAATTTCAATTAAATATTTTGAAGCAATATGAGTAAATATAAAATCAGATTGATAGTATTGGCTATTTTTTGGATTAATTTATCTGAAATAATTTTATTAGATAATTTATTTTTTTATAAATAAATTATATCTACTTATCCGTACGGATAAGCTTTCTATGGTTTCAAAATCATCTTAAAAATTGATTAAAATGATTCTTATGTGATGGTTTATTGAGATTTATTTATATTGTTCAAATATTTTGATTTTTTAGTAAAAAATCGATTGTGATGTGTGGGGTTAATTTTGTTTTTTCAAGGTGATATAAAATTTAAAATATTTTCAAAATAAAATAATAGGGATGATGCAAGGCATTGCATTTTTTTAGATTTGGATAAGGCAATCAACAACACTAGCAAATATCATATATTTTAAAATTTATCCCTTAAGAGATAGAAGAAAAAAATGAGAGAAAAAGAAAAAATAAAAAAAGGGGGAGGGGTAGCCAATCAAATTTTAAGACAAAATAAACGACTCAAAAATCAAATCCAAAATTCGGGAAAATTTCCCGATAAGAAATCTGATTAGCCTTTTCGCTTCTCAACAATTTCTTTGGCAATATTGGCAGGGACTTCGCCATAATGGTCAAACTCCATCGAATAAGTTCCTCTTCCTTGTGTGGCAGAACGCAAATCAGTCGAATAGCCAAACATTTCTGCAAGAGGAACGAATGCATTCACAATCTTAAGCCCCATTCGATCATCCATTGAATTGATTTGCCCTCTCCTACGATTCAAATCCCCGATGACATCACCCATATATTCTTCAGGCACTTCAACTTCAACTTTCATCAATGGTTCAAGCAAAACAGGATTAGCGGCTCGACAGGCATCTTTAAATGCCATTGAACCTGCAATTTTAAAAGCCATCTCTGAAGAATCCACATCGTGATAACTTCCATCATAAAGTGTCACTTGAAAATCCACAACGGGATAGCCTGCTAAAACACCGCTTTGCATTGCTTCACGAATACCTTTATCCACCGCAGGGATATATTCTTTAGGGATAACTCCGCCTGAAATTTGATTCACAAATTCATAGCCGCTACCAGGTTCCTTAGGTTCTAATTTGATAAATACGTGTCCATATTGACCCCTACCACCAGACTGCTTGGCATACTTACATTCCTTATTGACAGAACTTTTAATGGTCTCTCTGAAAGCAACTTGAGGTTGTCCAATTTCAGCTTCAACCTTGAACTCTCGCTTCAAACGATCTACAATAATCTCCAAATGTAACTCGCCCATACCTCCAATAAGTGTTTGCCCAGTTTCTTCTTGAGTGCTTACTCTAAAGCTAGGATCTTCTTCGGCTAGCTTACCTAAAGCAACACCCATTTTTTCTTGATCTGCTTTTGTTTTTGGCTCTACAGCAATATGGATAACAGGCTCTGGGAATTCCATTCTTTCAAGAATAACAGGGTTTTTTTCATCACAAAGCGTATCGCCTGTAAGCGTATCTTTCAAACCAACAAAAGCACAAATCTCACCGGCATAGACTTCTTTAATGTCTTCACGCTTATTAGAGTGCATTTTTAACAAGCGCCCTACTCGCTCTTTTTTTCCTTTTGTAGAATTCAACACATAGCTACCTGATTCAAGCATACCCCGATAAACCCGCACAAATGTAAGCTGGCCAACAAATGGATCGGTCATAATTTTAAAGGCAAGCCCTGCGAATTCCCCGTTATCAGTCGATTGAATATGAACTTCTTCTTCAGTTTTAGAATCAATCCCTTTAATATCTACAACTTCAGTCGGTGCTGGTAAAAAATCTACAACGGCATCCAATAAAGTCTGAACTCCTTTGTTTTTGAAAGATGACCCGCAAAGCATTGGGATTAAACTCATATTATGGCAACCGATTTTAATGCCTTTTTTGATTTCTTCAACACTCAACTCTTCCCCGCTCAAATATTTTTCCATCAAGGTTTCATCTTGTTCAGCAGCAGCTTCAATGAGCTTTTCTCTGTATTCTTTAGCTTTATCTGCCAAATCTGCAGGGATTTCCTCAACATCATATTGCGCACCCATAGCCTCATTATTCCAAACAATCGCTTTCATTTCGATCAAATCAATCACGCCTTTAAAGGTATCTTCTGCACCTATGGGTATATTGATAGGGATTGGATTAGCCTTAAGTCTTTGGTTGATTTGAGATTCGACATTATAAAAATTTGCTCCGATTCTGTCCATTTTATTGACAAACACCATTCTTGGAACGCCATACTTATTTGCCTGTCTCCAAACTGTTTCGCTTTGAGGTTGCACGCCTCCAACGGAACAAAATACAGCGACTGCCCCATCCAAAACCCGCATTGATCTTTCCACTTCAATGGTAAAATCCACGTGTCCAGGAGTGTCGATAAGATTGATTTGATGATCTTTCCAAAAACAAGTGGTTGCCGCAGAAGTGATTGTAATCCCTCTTTCTTTTTCTTGTTCCATCCAGTCCATCGTCGCAGCGCCATCGTGAACCTCGCCTATTTTATGGCTCACGCCGGTATAAAAAAGGATTCTTTCTGAAGTCGTTGTTTTTCCAGCATCAATATGAGCGGCGATTCCAATATTTCTAATTCTGTCTAATGGTGTTTTTCGTGCCATTTGTTTCCTTATGTCAAAAGTTTTATTTTATCAGTTTTGTTGAGAGATATAAAGAAGAGAGCGGAAGCCTCGCTCAAATTACCATCGATAATGAGCAAAAGCTTTATTCGCTTCAGCCATCTTATGCACATCTTCCTTTTTCTTAAATGCGCTTCCCTTATCGCTTGCTGCATCCATCAATTCATTTGCCAAGCGATCAATCATTGTTCTTTCATTTCTTTTTCTTGTCGCTTCAAGTATCCAACGAATTGAAAGAGATTGCTGTCTTACAGGTCTGACTTCTACAGGAACCTGATAAGTCGCCCCACCTACTCTTCTACTTCTGACTTCTACTAAAGGTCTAACCTTATCAAGTGCTTTTTCAAAGATTTCTATCCCTTTTTCACCGCTTTTTTCCTCTATCTTGCCAAAGGCGGCATAAATGATTTTTTCAGCAATGCTTTTTTTGCCATCATACATCATTTTATTGATAAATTTGGTCACGACTTTATTGTTATAAATAGGATCGCCTAAAATTTCTCTTGCGGGAGCCTTTCTTCTTCTCATTGATATCCTTCCTTATTTTTTATCGGAGCCGGCTTTGGCTTTTTTGGCTCCATATTTACTTCTGGAAACCGTTCTTTTTGCAACGCCTGCAGTATCTAAAGCACCTCTGACAATATGATACTTCACACCAGGTAAGTCTTTTACTCTTCCGCCTCTGACCAACACGATAGAGTGTTCTTGAAGATTGTGACCTTCACCTGGAATATAGCTGATAACTTCTACTTTGCTTGTAAGACGCACTTTTGCGACTTTTCTTAAAGCGGAGTTAGGTTTCTTTGGAGTTGTCGTATATACACGCGTACATACGCCTCTTCTTTGGGGACATTCCAACAAAGCAGGAGACTTTGTTTTTCTGATAACCTTCTTTCTCTCTTTTCTAACTAATTGATTGATGGTTGGCACTACTTAATTCCTTTTTTCTAAAATTTAAAATTAAAATATTCTAATTTTACACCAAAAAATCTTTTATTTATCTTAGAGATGAGCAAGAATTAATCCTGCGCATCTGTTTTAACGATAAATCTTTTATTTTTATAAAGCCCTGTTCCAACAGGAATCATTCTTCCTAATACGACATTTTCTTTCAAATCCTCCAAAAAGTCTTTTTTCGCAGCAATGCTTGCTTCTGTCAAGACTTTTGTGGTTTCTTGGAAAGAGGCTGCAGAAATGATACTATCGCTACCGATGGCCGCCCTTGTGATTCCCAATAAAATAGGCTCGGCAATAGCAGGCTCACCACCCAATCGAATGATTTTTTCATTTTCTTCTTTGAAATGCCTTTTGCTCACAAGATCGCCTTCAATGAACTTGGTATTTCCACTATCAACGATTTTTACCTGACGCAACATTTGAGAAACGATAATTTCTATGTGTTTATCAGCAATGCTTACACCTTGTCTTCGATAAACCTGCTGGACTTCACTCACGATATATTTGTGCAATTCTTTTTCACCACTGATTCTTAAAATATCGTGGCTTGAAGTCACCCCTTCTGTCATCGCTTCTCCAGCGTGGACAAATTCATCGGTATGAACCAAAATCTGCTTGTTTTTATCGACAAGATATTCTGCACTCCTGCCGTCATCAGAAGTAACAATAATTCTCTCTTTATTCCTGACAGGTTTGCCAAAGCTTACAATTCCATCAATTTCAGAGAGTATAGCAACATCTTTTGGTTTTCTGGCTTCAAAAAGCTCAGAAACCCTTGGAAGACCTCCTGTAATATCTCTTGATTTAACAGTTGCTTTAGGGGTTTTTGCCAAAATGTCGGCAACTTCCACTTTAGAGCCCTCAAGCACGGAAATAGAAGTCTTAGGCTCAAGAGTGTAACGCAAGGTTTCTCCCGCTCCTGTATCAATCAGGATACTTGGCTTATAACCCGCAGGAATATATTCATTCACAACTAGATTGGTAATGCCTGTATTTTCATCTTCTTTCTCCGCTACCGTCACGCCAGGAATCACATCTTCAAACTTCACAATACCTGCCTTATCTGAAATGATTGGATTGTTATAAGGATCCCAAATTGCAATCACATTTTTAATATCAGAATCAGGTTCAGCAAGCATTGTATCAGCATCAACCTTACTATCATCGCTAATCAAAATCTTTGAATTTCTCGCCAAATAATGCCTAATCGCCTCTCTGTCATTTTCATCGGCTACCACAGCAAAAATTCCTTTTTCTTTGATAATATCTCCGGCCTTGACATTCTTAGATCTTTGTAAATGGTCAGCTTCCAAAACATAATATTTAACCACGCCTTTTTCTTTGGCATAGATTTTTTGGGCAATCGGGGCATTATCATCAACGATTATTTCACTCGCATAAGGGATACGATTGGGAATATTCCAGCCATCTTTGATGATATCAACAATACTTCCGCCTGCTTTTACACGATGACCCGTGCCATAAGGCAAGTAGATTTTACCCTCGATTTTACCGCTAACTCCTGCCAATTCGTTAGGTTTTGCCACATCGCCTTTTCTAAGCACAAATTTAGCTTCCTGCTTAGCATTGCTGACGCTTACAATCGTCTCATCGTGTGCGCTATCAATTTTAAGCACACCATCAAACGGCGCTTTTATTTTAGGCTCTACAACCAATACTGCTGCATTTCTTCTGTTTGCAACAATATTTTTTCCTTCTTTGTTTTTGTAAGTCTTTAGATTATAATATCTGATAAACCCTTCTTTTTCCGCCAAAATCTCGCGTTCCTCTTGGCTTCTAGAAGCCGTACCCCCGACGTGAAAAGTTCTCAATGTAAGCTGGGTTCCAGGCTCGCCAATGGATTGAGCGGCAACAACTCCCACTGCTTCTCCAGGTTTAGACATTTTGCCCTCACCCAAATTCAATCCATAGCATTTGGCACAAACACCCTTTTGTGCCTTACAAGTAACTGGAGTTCTGATGATTACAGATTTTACTCCAGCTTCTGTGATTTTTTTGGCTTTTTCTTCACTGATTAAAGTACCTGCACTCAAAAGAATCTCATTAGTAATTGGATCAATAATATCTTCAGCCAACACTCGCCCAAAAATTCTTTCTTCTAAAGGTTCAATCAATTCGCTACCAACAGTGATATCTGTAATTTCAATACCTTCGTGCGTTCCACAATCCTCCATCACAACCTTGACATTTTGGGACACATCAATGAGCTTTCTTGTCAAATAACCAGCATTTGCCGTTTTAAGCGCAGTATCAGCCAACCCTTTTCTTGCTCCGTGCGTGGAGTTAAAATACTCCAATACATTCAGACCTTCTTTGAAGTTTGAAATAATCGGGGTTTCAATGATTGTACCATCAGGCTTTGCCATCAAACCTCTCATTGCAGATAGCTGTCTGATTTGTGCAGCCGAACCTCTTGCGCCCGAATCTGCCATCATATAAATTGAGTTAAAACCTCCCTTATCTGCCTCTACCAACGCCATCATTTCTTTGCCCATTTTATTATTGGTATCTGTCCAAATGTCAATGATCTTGTTATATCTTTCTTGCTCTGTCAATAATCCCTGATCGTATTGTGCTTGGATTTTCTTCACTTCATTTTTAGCAGCATTGACCACCTTTGGCTTATCATTAGGGACAATGATATCTGCAGCTGAAATTGAAATACCCGCTTTTGTGGCGTATTTAAAGCCCAATCCCTTAAGATTATCCAAGAAAGCAGCCGTAATTCCAATGCCTCCTTCTTTATAGACATAATCAATCAGTGCGCCAATATCTTTTTTCTTCATCACTTTGTTCCATAAATTGATGGGAACAAAATCGGGCAAAATAGACTTCAAAATCAATCTACCTGCTGTAGTATGAAGCACCCTACGTCCAATAACAGTTCGAATTTTTGCATTGATATCTAATTCTTGTGCATCAATAGCAATCATAATTTCATCGATATTTCCAAATAATTTATGCTCACCCCTGACACCTGATTTTTCCAAAGATAAGTAGTACAAGCCCAAAACCATATCCTGACTTGGAACCGCAACTGCTTTGCCGCTTGCAGGGAGCAATATATTCATTGAGCTAAGCATCAACACCTTGCACTCTGTGATCGCTTCTTGGGACAAAGGAACGTGAACAGCCATCTGATCGCCATCAAAGTCAGCATTAAACGCTGAACAAACAAGCGGATGGAGTTGGATTGCCTTACCATCAATCAGTTTTGGGTGGAATGCCTGTATAGATTGCTTATGGAGAGTCGGCGCACGATTGAGCAATACAGGATAGCCTGCTACAATTGCTTGCAAACATTCCCAAACTTCATTTGTTTTTTGCTCAATCATTTTTTTAGCCTGCTTGAGTGTCGTTGCATACCCTTTTTCTTCAAGTTTTGCCAATAAATGCGGTTTGAAAAGCTCTAAAGCCATATTTTTAGGCAACCCGCATTCATCCATTCGCAAATTTGGTCCCACGACAATAACACTTCTTCCGGAGAAATCCACACGTTTGCCAAGTAGATTTTGTCTGAATCTGCCTTGTTTTCCTTTGATAATCTCTGAAAGGGATTTTAAAGGACGTTTGTTTGCTCCTTTTACCGCATTTGCATTCCTGCCGTTATCAAAGAGTGCATCTACTGCCTCTTGCAACATTCTTTTTTCATTTCTGACAATAATTTCAGGGGCGTCAAGCTCCATTAGCCTTTTTAAGCGTTGGTTCCTATTGATAACCCTACGATACAAATCATTCACATCGCTTACAGCAAACTTTCCACCATCAAGAGCAACCAAAGGTCTTAAATCAGGGGGCAATACAGGCAATACGGTGAGCATCATCCATTCAGGGCGATTCCCAGAATTTAAAAAGCTCTCTACGACCTTCAAGCGTTTGATGATTGTTTTTTTCTTCGCTTCAGAATTAGTGCTTTTGACTTCCTCTCTGAGATTTTGGAGTAAAATGGTCAAATCAAGTTGTTCTAAAAGTTCTTTTACAGCTTCTCCACCCATTTGAGCAACAAAGCCTTTATCTTCAAACCTTTGATGGATATTTTGATACTGCTCTTCATTTAAAACATCGTATTTCATTACGGGTTTTGTGGATTCATTATCATAAAAAGCCTCTCCGGGTTCTTTGACAATATAGGCTTCATAATAAAGCACGCGTTCCAAATCTTTCATTTTTACACCAAGAAGCGTACCGATTCGGCTTGGCAAAGAGCTAACATACCAAATATGTGCAACTGGTGTTACAAGCTCAATATGCCCCATTCTAGAGCGTCTAACTTTTGAGCTTGTGACTTCAACTCCGCATTTTTCGCAAATAATGCCTTTATAACGCGGTTTTTTATATTTTCCACATAAACATTCATAATCTCTCACAGGACCAAAAATCTTAGTACAAAATAAGCCATCTCTTTCGGGCTTAAGTGTTCTATAGTTGATTGTTTCAGGTTTTTTAACCTCTCCATAACTCCAAGAGTGAATTTTTTCAGGACTTGCCAAAACTAATTGAAAAGAATTAAAATCTTTTGGGCGATCCTCTTCTTTGATTACGATTGGCTTAGGATTCCCTTCTTCATCAGTTTCATCGCCAAAAATATTGACATCTAAAGCCAAAGATTGTAATTCTTTTGTTAAAACATAAAAAGTTTCAGGGATTTCTGATTCTCCGACGTGCTCACCTCTTGTGATTGCACGATAGGCATTTTCCCTACCTTTAATATCATCAGATTTAACCGTAAGCATTTCTTTAAGAGTATGGGCTGCCCCATAAGCTTCAAGCGCCCAAACTTCCATTTCCCCAAATCTCTGTCCTCCAAAAAGTGCCTTACCACCAACAGGCTGTTGGGTAACAAGAGAATAAGGTCCGGTACTTCTAGCATGGACTTTTTCATCGACAAGATGGTGAAGTTTAAGCATATACATATAGCCTACATTCACTCTTTCTCTCATTTTTTCGCCAGTTTTGCCATCATAAAGATCGGTTTTGCCATCCATAGAGATTTTTGCCATTTCAAAAAGCTTATTGAATTTGTCTTGAGAAATGCCTTCAAATACAGGAATAGCAAATTTAACGCCATTGCTCCAATCTCTAGCATAACCCAACAATTCATCATCACTGCATTGCTTGAGAACTTCAATGATTTCGGGTTCATTTTGATTGACTGCTTCGGCAATTTCAAGCATTTTTGCCCTTAGGCTCTTAAGAAAAGATCCGGTTTGTTTCTCAAGTAATTCAGAAATTTGCCTACCAAATTCTTTGCCCACAAGACCTAAATGCACTTCTAAGATTTGTCCGATATTCATACGACTTGGAACACCCAAAGGATTTAAAACAATATCAACAGGTTCTCCATCAGCAGTATAAGGCATATCCACATCTGGGACTATATTGGATACGATACCCTTATTCCCGTGTCTTCCTGCCATTTTGTCACCGACTTTGAGCTTCCTTTTTGTAGCGATATAAATTTTAACCTGTTTAACAACCCCGCTGGGCAAAATATCATCTTTTTCCAAAATCGAAAGCTTTTCTTCGTGTTCTTCTCCAAGAGTCTTTTTTTGCTCTAAAAAATTTGTCTTGATCTGTTCATATTTACCTTGAACGGCTTTTGAATAACTTTTTATGAGTGTATTTAAGGCAAAACGATTGATATTGGCAATCTCATCTTTTGGAATCATTTCACCTTTTTTATACTTCTTGTCACTAATTACAGCATCTGCATTGAGCTTTTCCTTTGAAAGCATCAGACCAATTCGCAACATTTCTTCTTTATTAAGCATTGTCAATCGATCGTGGTGTTCAATGTCCAAAATAGACTTTTCTTCTTCATAAGCACTGATAGCCCTAGAATCTTTTTCATAGCCTTTTTTAGTGAAAATCTTCACGCCAACAACCGTTCCTTCCAAAGAAGGTGGGCAATAAAGCGACTTATTCACAACGTGACCGGCTTTTTCTCCAAAAATAGCCCTTAAAAGACGTTCTTCAGGAGTAGGCTTCACTTCACCCTTAGGAGAAACTTTGCCTACAAGAATCATCCCCCCACTGACATAAGTTCCGATTTTAACAATCCCGCTATCATCTAAGTGGGCGATTTCTTCTTCTCTGACATTGGGAATATCTGAAGTAATTTCTTCAACCCCGTGCTTCAATTCTCTAGCTTCAATTTCTTTTTCATAAATATGAATAGATGTGAAAGCATCTTCTCGGATAACCTTTTCACTCACAACAATTGCATCTTCAAAGTTATATCCATTCCAAGGCATAAATGCAACACGGATATTCTTGCCAAGAGCAAGTTCCCCATTATCCATACTCGGACCATCTGCAATGATCTGATCTTTTTGAATGGTGTCGCCGACTTTTATAATGGGTTTTTGGGTAAAACTTGTGTTTTGATTGGTTCGGAGATTTTTTTGCAACGAATAGGTATCTATATAAGCACCATTCTCATCTTCGCCCAAAATATAAACATTTTTTGCATCCACTTTTTCAACAATGCCAGGTCTAAGGGCCTTAATAGCCTCCCACGAATCCCTAGCAATAATTTTTTCTATACCTGTGCCTACAATTGGAGCATCTGGTCTGAGTAATGGAACGGCTTGACGTTGCATATTCGATCCCATCAAAGCACGGTTGGCATCATCGTGTTCCAAGAAAGGAATTAAAGACGCAGCAACCCCAACAAGCATTCTAGGGCTAAGATCAATAAGAGTGACTTTATTTTTTTCACTCAACATAATCTCTCCGCCAACCCTTGTTTCGATCAAATCTTCAACAATGGCTCCTTTATCGTTGAGCTTTGTGCTCGCAGGTGCAATGATATGACCATCTTCTTGAGTAGCGGTTAGATAAACAATTTCATCGGTTACTTTTCCATTGATAACCTTTTTATAAGGGGCTTCAATAAAACCAAGATCATTGACTCTAGTGAAAGTGGATAATGTATTGATAAGACCAATATTTTGACCTTCTGGAGTCTCTATCGGGCAAATTCTTCCATAATGCGTAGGATGCACATCTCTTGCCTCAAATCCAACTCTTTCTTTTACCAAACCGCCCTCACCAAGAGCAGAAAGCCTTCTTTTATGTGTGACTTCTGAAAGAGGATTTGTTTGATCCATAAATTGCGAAAGTTGCCCACCTGTAAAGAATTCCATAATCGTGCTTGTGATCATTTTGGAATTGATGAGATCGTGGGGCATAATCGTATCAAAAGAACTACTCATAGTCGTAAGTTTGTCTCTAATGGCTTTTTGCATTTTTACAAGCCCAGTGTGAAGTTCATTTGCCAAAAGTTCCCCAATAGCCCTTATCCTTCGATTGCCCAAATGATCCCTATCATCAATTCTTCCTTGACCATTTTTGACTTTTACCAAATATTTTACGGTCTCTATTACATCTTCATGGGTTAAAACGGTTACATAATCAGGAACATTCAACCCAAGCTTATGATTCATCTTCATTCTGCCCACTCGGGTTAAATCGTATCTCTCAGGTTCAAAAAATAATTGTTTTACAAATTGCTTAGCAACTTCTTTTGTAACAGGCTCTCCAGGTCTCATAACCTTATAGATTCTAATGGCTGCTAAATCGTTTTCATCATCAATCTTTTCAGTTTGCTTCAAAAGTCTCAAAGATTCAGCATCGGCTATAAAAGAATGGATAATGGAAGCATCATATCCCAATGCCAAATCATTGGCAATCACAAAATCTTTGACTTTGATTTCTAAAAGTTTTTTCAATTTGCTTTCATCAATTTGAGTGAGCGTATCAAAAATAATTTCTCCAGTCTTTGCATCAACGATCGGTTCAGCCAAATGGCGATTCAATAAGACATCAGTAGGATATTCTACCCATTTGAGTCCTTTTTCTTGAAGTTCCTTAGCTTTCTTAGCACTCAATCTTTTTCCAGCTGGAACAACTACCTCTCCATCAGAATTTTTCAGATCAAATTCAATCCTGCCATCAAAATCACTCGGATTGAAAGGTATCAAATACTTTCCTTTTTCAAACCGAATCCTCAATAAAGGATAAAACATTTTAACAATATCTTGTTTGCTATAGCCCATTGCTCTAAATAATATTGTAACGGGAACTTTTCTACGCTTATTGATTCTCACAAATAAAGTATCTTTTGCATCGTATTCAAAATACAGCCACGAACCCCTATCAGGAATAATTTGTCCTGTATAGATTAGCTTATTGAAAGAGGTTATCGATTCTTCTTCTTTAAAAATAACTCCAGGACTGCGGTGCAATTGATTGACAACAACACGTTCAACACCATTGATGATAAAAGAAGTTCGATCAGTCATTAAAGGGATTTCTCGAATAAAAATACTTTGCTCTTTAATATCTTTTATCCCTACTTTCTCGCCTTTTTCATCTTTATCCCACAAAACAAGTCTGATTTTTATTTTCAGCGGAATGGCGTAAGTAATACCTCTCTCCATTGCCTCGCGAATGGTATATTTAGGTTTGCCAAATTCACATCCTGCATATTCTAAAGTAATCCTATTTTGAGCATCTTGAATTGGAAAAATAGACTTAAAAACTTTTTCTATTCCACTTTCTTTATCCCCTCTTGGAGACAAAAAAGAATCATAACTATCTCTCTGCAATAACAACAAATTTGGAACTTCCAAACTTTGAGGTAACTTTGTAAAATCTATTCGTAATCTATTTTTTGTTTTAATTTTCGTTGGCATATTTTTAAACCTTCGTTCAGTGGAATTTAGAAGAGTCAAACACTCCGAATAAACCTAATTATTAGAGATAAATTAAGTTTATTTGGAGCGTCCATAAATTGCGATAACCCAAAAAACAATAATATTTGTTTTTTGGGTGCTTCAAATGTAATTGAATTAAAATTACTTAATTTCAACCTTAGCGCCAGCTTCCTCAAGTTTTTTCTTGAAATTCTCAGCATCTTCTTTGTTGATACCTTCTTTTAATGTATGAGGAGTATTTTCAGTGGCTTCTTTGGCTTCTTTCAAACCAAGCCCCGTAATTTCTCTAACTGCCTTAATAACGTTGATTTTATTAGCACCGCTATCAATTAAAACAACGTTAAATTCAGTTTTTTCTTCAACAGCCGCAGCACCTCCTGCAGCAGCAGCTCCAGCAACGACGGTTGGAGCAGCACTTACACCAAACTTTTCTTCAAAAGCTTTGACAAGTTCTGATAGTTCAAGAACTGATAAATTTCCAATATAATCTAAAATCTCTTCTTTTGTAATCGCCATAATGGCCTCCTTAATTTTTATTCTTGTTCTTTTTGTTTTTTAAGATTATCTAATCCTGTGACAAAATACCTAGCTGGAGCTGTCCAAACAGACAATAGCATTCCAATAAGCTCTTCTTTGCTTGGCAACTTCGAAATTGCCATAATATGATCAGCATCAACTTTCTCTTTATCAAAACATCCTGCTTTAATCGCAAATTTATCCTTATGATCTTGCCCGAATTTAGCGACTAATTTAGACAATGCTATTTGATCTTGTCCCCAAATAAAAATATTTGTATTCTTTAAATCCAAATCAGGGTACTGGGCATTCTTCATAGAAATTTCTGCTAAAGTGTTTTTAACCACCTGAACCTTGATCTGCAGACTTCTAGCAGACATTCTAAGCTCTTCTAAATTTTTAACCGCAAGACCTTTATAGTCGCATACAATCAAAGCAGATGCATTAATAAACTCCGCTGTCAGATACTCAACTGTCTGATTTTTTTGAAGTTTGGTCATTCTTTCCTCCTTTCTAGACTAGACTTCTACAAGGAGATGAATCAAATTAAGCAAAAGCCCTTGTGGTCTTCAGTCTAAAGATAAAATCGAACTTACTTTATTTAACGTCCATCAACTCTTGAGAATCGAGCTTGATTGATGGAGACATTGTTAATGACAATATGCCGCCTCGAATATATTTTCCTTTTGCACTAGCAGGTTTCAAACGATTGACTATTTTTAAAAATTCCAATATATTCTCTTTAATTTTTTCTTCAGTAAAACTTGCCTTTCCAATAGGGGCATGAATATTGCCTTTTTTATCAACCCTGAAATTAACCTGACCGCTTTTGGCATTTGTAACCGCCTTAGCAATTTCCATTGTTACAGTTCCAGTTTTTGGGTTTGGCATCAATCCCTTTGGTCCCAATATTCTTCCAACTTTTCCAACAAGTGCCATCATATCAGGGGTTGCAATCACCATATCAAAATTCAAATTACCGTTTTTGATTTCTTCTGCCAAATCCTCATCACCAACAATATCTGCCCCTGCATTTCTAGCTTCATCAGCTTTAATGCCTTTGGCAAAAACAGCAACTCTGATTTTTTTACCCGTTCCGTGAGGCAATACAACAGCGCCTCTTATCATTTGATCGGCATGTCTTGGGTCTACGCCAAGCCTAAGAGCTACTTCTACTGTTTCGTCAAATTTAGCAGATGCTAAAGACTTAACAGTACTTACTCCACTGCTTATATCATATATACGATTACTATCAACTTTTGAAAGTAAACCTTGCAATCTTTTGGCTACCTTTTTTTCCATACCATAAACTCCATCATATTATTTTTACTAATTAACGATTTCCACACCCATACTTCTTGCACTGCCAGAGACAATATTTTTAGCTGCTTCAAGGGTATTGGCATTCAAATCTTCCATTTTGAAAGTTGCAATTTCCTCTACTTGTTTTTGAGTCAATTTTGCAATCTTGTTTTTCAATGGATTATCTGAACCCTTTGCAATACCTGCAGCCTTTTTAATCAAATCTGTAACAGGAGGTTTTTTTGTGATAAAAGTAAAACTCTTATCCTGATAAACCGTAATAACTACCGGAATATTAAAACTACCCATATCTTTTGTTTTTTCATTGAAAGCTTTGCAAAATTCCATAATATTAACCCCTCTTTGACCCAAAGCAGGTCCCACAGGTGGAGAAGGATTTGCTTTGCCAGCAGGAATTTGAAGCTTAAGCTCCCCAACAATTTTCTTTGCCATATTACTTCCTTAAAAAAATATTTTTAATTATACTATTTTTTCTACTTGTGAATATAGTATTTCTATAGGAGTATTTCTACCAAAAATAGAAACATTTAATTTTAATTTTCTATGTTCAATATCATATTCCTCAACCGTTGCCGTAAAATTCGCAAAAGGACCCTCCACAATTCGCACAACTTCACCAGGATCAAAAGAAATTTTTGGTTTAGGTGCAGCACGATTTTTAACCTTTTCAAGAATGTGGTTAATATCAGCTTCACTAAGAGGTGTTGGCTTTTTACTCTCACCTATAAATCTACCGACCTTAGGAAGAGATTGTATCTTATGCCAAAGAGCAGTGTCTAAATCAACCTTGATAAAAACATAACCTGGATAAAGGCTTTGTTCAGTTACTTTATTCTTGCTCTTTTTGGAAACCTCAATAATATCTTCGGTAGGAACTACAATCTCTTTTAACCGATCGCCTATATTGTTTTCTTTGACAAGATTCTCAATTGCTCTTTTAACAGCCTGCTCGCTACCCGAATAAGTCTGTATAGCATACCAATCTAATGACATAAAATCTCCTATTACAGAATACTAGATACAGAAGCAGACAAAATAAGATCAACTAGTGCTAAAAACAAAGTAATAATAGTAACAACAACGACAACAGATATCGAAGCATTCCTTATTTGTTCTTTAGTAGGAAAAATTACCTTTGATAATTCTTCTTTAGCCAATCTATAATATACGAATATTTTTTTCATAAAATCTCACTTCTAAATTATACCCCAATTTAAAAATGGCAGGCCAGGAGGGATTCGAACCCCCAACACTCGGTTTTGGAGACCGACGCTCTACCATTGGAGCTACTGACCTATAAGCTAGGAAAAATCCTAGCTTTTTAGCTTAACTTCCTTATGAATAGTATGTTTATTAAGCCTAGGGCAGAATTTTTTGAGCTCCAGTTTTTCCGTATTTGTTTTAGCATTCTTTGTTGTGCTGTAGTTAATATCACCACATTCAGAACATTTTAGCCCTATTTTAACTTTCATAATATTTTCCCAATTCTACTCAATAATCTTTGTTACAACACCTGCACCAACTGTTCGACCACCTTCTCTGATTGCAAACTTGGTTCCAAGCTCCAAAGCGATTGGACTGATCAATTCAACATTGATTTTTATATTGTCGCCAGGCATAACCATTTCAACACCTTCTGGTAATTTGATAGAACCGGTTACATCTGTAGTTCGAACATAGAATTGAGGGCGATAACCATCAAAGAATGGAGTATGTCTACCACCCTCTTCTTTTGAAAGAACATAAATCTCGCCTTCAAATTTTTTATGAGGGGTAATTGAACCTGGCTTACACAAAACCATACCTCTAATAACATCTTCTTTTTTAGTTCCTCTCAAAAGAACACCGACGTTATCTCCGGCTTCACCTTTATCCAACTCTTTTCTAAACATTTCAACACCGGTAACGGTAGTTTTTTGAGTATCTCTAATACCTACAATTTCAACTTCATCACCAACTTTTACAATCCCTCTTTCAATTCTACCTGTTACAACAGTTCCTCTACCAGCAATAGAAAAAACATCTTCAACTGGCATCAAGAAAGTTTTATCGGTATCTCTTTCAGGAGTTGGGATATAGCTATCAACTTCTGCCATCAATTTGAGGATTTTTTCACCCCATTCTCCGACATTGCCACCTTTAGCTTCTTCTAGTGCTTTTAAAGCTGACCCTGCAACAATCGGAGTATTATCACCAGGGAATTCATAAGCACTTAAAAGCTCTCTGACTTCCATTTCAACCAAATCAAGCAATTCTTGATCATCAACCATATCTTGCTTATTTAAAAATACCACGATATAGGGAACGCCTACTTGTCTAGACAGAAGAATGTGCTCTCTTGTTTGAGGCATAGGACCATCTGCTGCAGAAACAACCAATATTGCACCATCCATTTGAGCTGCACCTGTGATCATATTTTTTACATAGTCTGCGTGTCCAGGGCAATCTACGTGGGCATAATGCCTATTTTCTGTTTCATATTCAATATGAGAAGTCGCAATTGTAATACCTCTTTCTTTTTCTTCTGGGGCATTGTCTATGTTGTCATAGTCTTTCATTTCAGCAAGACCCTTAAGAGACAAAACAGCAGAAATAGCGGCACTCAATGTAGTTTTACCATGGTCAACGTGTCCAATAGTCCCGATATTAACATGGGGTTTAGTTTTGACAAATTTTTCCTTCGCCATTTGTTTTCTCCTGAAAATTAAAATTTGAATTCTGATTTTAATAAAAATGTTCTTACAATAATGTTAAAAAATATCAAAAACATTCAAGTATTAAAATCTTTACTTTAGAAAAACTGGAGCCCATAAGCGGGATTGAACCGCCGGCCTCTTCCTTACCAAGGAAGTGCTCTACCACTGAGCTATATGGGCATTATTTGGAGCTATAGGAACACTTTTTTAATAGAAGTTCAGCTCCCAGTAAAATGGAGCGGGAAACGGGGCTCGAACCCGCGACCCTCAGCTTGGAAGGCTGATGCTCTAGCCAACTGAGCTATTCCCGCATCTTAACTTAAACCATAACCTATATGATTGATAAATCTTTGGCAAAGATTTAAAATTTAGTGGTGGTGAGACGTGGATTCGAACCACGGAAGACATAGTCAGCAGATTTACAGTCTGCCCTCGTTGGCCACTTGAGTATCTCACCAAAACAACTAAAATAAAGTTATAGCAAACAAAACTGGTCAAACACTGATTCAGAGAATTCTGTTTTAGGGTTTGAAAAATTTAAAAACAATGGAGCTGGTTAAGGGACTTGAACCCCCGGCCTGCTGCTTACAAGGCAGCTGCTCTACCAACTGAGCTAAACCAGCACACTCAATATAAAGGCGAAATTATACCTATTTTAAACCTACCCTGTCAAGCGTTTTATTTAAAAAATATGAATTCCATAAAAAATATCAAATCTATTGGGTTTTAACCTAATAATTTTATATAATTGTAAAGTTTGAAATATATTAATGTAGGAATCTAAGAATATGACGATCGCTATACTTTGCGGAGGTTCAGGGACAAGATTATGGCCACTTTCGCGTTCTTTATTGCCCAAGCAATTTGTTCCTCTCTTGGAAGATACGTCTTTTTTTACTCAAACTTTGCTTAGAAATATTCCGATTATCGAAAAATTCGATGGACATTATCAAATAATTGCTAATCAAGATCACTATTTTCTTGCTCAAGATCAAGCCAGAAATGCTAATGTTGAAATTAAAAGCTATATTTTAGAATCCATCGGAAAAAATACAGCTCCAGCACTTGTATTTAGTGCTTTGGACGCAATTAAAAATTATGGGGAAGATGAAATCATTTTAGCATTACCAAGCGATCATCTTATCAAAAACTCCAAAAATTACGAAAAAGCCATTCAAAAAGCAGTCCAATATGCAGAACAAGATTATCTTGTAACCTTTGGAATCAAACCCTCAAGTCCCCATACTGGATATGGATATATCCAAAGCAAAAACAATGATAATGTTGAAAAATTTGTCGAAAAACCCTGCCTAGAAATTGCGAAAAAATATATTAATGAAAAAAATTATTTCTGGAATAGCGGGATGTTTTGCTTCAAAGCATCAACTCTTCTTAGTGAAATGGAACTCCACGCAAAAGAAGTTTATAAAATATGCAAAGAGGTCTATCAAATATCCAAAAAAGACGGGGAATACGTTCGCTTAGATCCTGAGATTTCAAAAAAAATCCCTGAAATCAGTATTGATTACGCACTGATGGAAAAAAGTCAAAAAGTCAAATGCGTGATCGGGGATTTTCTATGGAACGATATGGGAAGCTTTGAATCTCTTAGTGAAGAATGGGAAAAAGATACCAATGGTAATGCATCTAAAAACACATTTATAGCAACAGAGAGTAAGAATAATTTTATCATTTCAGATAAAATTGTCGTCGCTATCAATATCAATGATTTGATTGTTATTGATACAAAAGACTCCTTACTGATCACAAAAAAAGGGGAATCTCAGAAAATAAAAGACGTACTCAAGCGACTCAAGCAATCCCACCCCAATCTGACTCAAATCCATACAACCGCCTATCGTCCGTGGGGAAATTACACTGTTCTACTCGAATCTCCCAGCTATAAAATCAAACAAATCATTGTCAAACCCAAATCTCGGCTTAGTCTTCAAAAACATTTTCATCGAAATGAACATTGGACAATAGTAAGCGGGAGTGCAAGCGTCACCATAGGAGATAAAGAAATTTTTTTAAAAGCCAATGAATCCACTTATATTCCGATGGGGCAGCTTCATCGCTTAGAAAATCCGGGAAAAATTGATCTAGTCATCATAGAAATACAAGTCGGTGAGTATCTTGGCGAAGATGATATCATCAGAATAGAAGATGATTTTAGAAGGTGCTAATGCTATGCCTACTAAAAATTTAAGGAAAATCCTTTGGTCCTCAAAAAATAAAACATAATTTTCATTGCAAACAATAACGCTATTTTGAAATATGTTAAAATGATCTAAATTTTACTCCAAACTAGAGGATAATGAATGAAAGTCGCACTGATTACAGGTATCACAGGACAAGACGGAGCTTATTTGGCAGAATTTTTACTGAAAAAAGGCTACGAAGTTCATGGAATTAAACGCAGAAGCTCTCTTTTTAATACCGATCGCATTGATCACCTCTACCAAGATCCTCATATTCAAAATCGAAATTTTATTCTTCACTATGGAGATATGACCGACTCAATGAATTTGACGCGCATTATTCAAGAAGTACAACCTGATGAAATTTATAATCTTGCCGCAATGAGTCACGTAGCCGTCTCATTTGAAACTCCCGAATATACTGCAAATGCTGATGGAATTGGGACATTGAGAATTCTTGAGGCCGTCAGACTGTTGGGTTTGACTCAAAAAACAAAGATTTATCAAGCTTCAACAAGTGAGCTTTTTGGAAAAGTATCAGAAATTCCACAAAAAGAAAGTACTCCTTTTTATCCTCGCTCTCCCTATGCTTGCGCAAAACTCTATGCTTATTGGATTACGGTAAATTATCGTGAAGCCTATGGAATTTTTGCAAGCAACGGAATTTTATTCAATCACGAAAGTCCGATCCGAGGGGAAACATTCGTAACACGAAAAATCACACGGGGGGTGGCAAAAATTGTTTTTGGAATTCAAGATAAACTTTATCTTGGTAATCTTTCGGCTAAAAGAGATTGGGGTTATGCCAAAGATTATATCAGAATGATGTGGATGATCCTTCAAGCTCAAAAACCTCAAGACTGGGTAATTGCCACCGGAACTACTACAGAAGTACGCCAATTTGTTAAAATGGCATTTGAAGAAGTGGGGATTACAATTGAATTTCAAGGAGAGGGCGTAAAAGAAAAAGGTTATGTAGTAAAATGCCAAAACAAAGATTTTCAGCTCCCAATTGGTAAAGAAGTCATCAGTGTCGATAAACAATATTTTCGCCCCACAGAAGTTGATTTGCTTATCGGCGATGCAACCAAAGCAAAAGAAGAGCTTGGCTGGGTTCCCGAATACGATTTAAAAGCTTTGGTAAAGGAAATGATGGAATCAGATTTAAAACTAGTACAGAAAGATAAATATCTCCAAAAGGGAGGTTATGAAATCTTGAGTTACTTTGAATAAATACATTGCAAGCAATCCGAAAAACAATAAGGAAAAATAATGAAAAAAGATTCTAAAATTTTCATTGCGGGTCATAAAGGATTGGTAGGTTCAGCTATTATGAAAGTTTTAAAAACAAAAGGTTATGAAAATCTTCTCACAAAAACCCGTGCAGAACTTGATTTAACCGATTCTGCTCAAACACAAGCCTTTTTTGAAAAAGAAATGCCAGAATATATTTTTTTAGCCGCTGCAAAAGTAGGAGGAATCAACGCAAACAACCTCTATCGCGCAGATTTTATCTATCAAAATCTTGCAATCCAAAATAATGTGATTTATAATGCCTATAAATATCACGCAAAAAAACTCTTATTTTTAGGTTCAAGTTGTATTTATCCAAAACATTCTCCCCAACCCATTAAGGAATCTTATCTGCTCACAAATGAGCTTGAATATACAAATGAACCTTATGCCATCGCAAAAATTACCGGTCTTAAAATGTGCGAGGCTTTCAGTTTGCAATACGGGTGCAATTTTATCTCTGCAATGCCCACAAATCTCTATGGAGAAAACGATAACTTTGATTTAGAAACCTCTCATGTTTTACCTGCACTGATTCGAAAATTTTACGAAGCCAAATCAAACAATTCAGACACTATAGTGCTTTGGGGTAGCGGAAACCCTCGAAGAGAATTTCTATATAGCTTGGATATGGCAAAAGCCTGTGTTTATATTATGGAAAATATTGACTTCAAAGATTTAGCAAAAGATCTTAAAACAATAAAAAATACACATATCAATATCGGTTATGGAAGTGATATCAGTATTAAAGAATTAGCTTTGTTAATCCAAAAAATCTCAGGCTTCAAAGGTAAAATTGTATTTGATCCCTCAAAGCCTGATGGCACTTATCAAAAACTTTTGGATTCTTCAAAAATAAATAATCTGGGTTGGGAACCTGAAATCACTCTCGAAAAAGGCATTCAAAAAGTATATGAATGGTATTTGGAGCAAAAATGAAAAAAAATAATTTCTTTAATATTCTTGATAAACTTCGGCACCTCATTACCAAGCGGGACAAAATAATTCTTGTTATTTTGCTATTTGCAACCATATTTTTATCGATTATAGAAACTTTTGGTATCAGTATTATTATGCCTTTCATCACATTTGCAAGCACCCCAAGTCTCATTCTTCAAAACAAGTTTTCAAAATTTATTTATGAGTTTTTCGAATTCAAATCAACCCTAAACTTTATGCTTACCTTTAGCTTTATATTGATTGTTTTTTATATCTTTAGAGCATTCTACAATATTGCCTACACATATGCCTTAAATCGTTTTGCCTTTAGAAAATACCATTATTTTTCTTATAAACTTTTTTGCAAAAGTATGAATTTAACCTATCTTGAATTTACAAATAAAAACACTGATAAAATTCGTAGCACAATCATTTCTGAATCATTAAACGCCGCCCAGTGTTTCCAATATTTTCTAACCATATTTTCAGAAATTTTTACTATCTTGCTTTTATATATCCTTTTGCTTTTAGTGAGTTGGAAAATGACTATTGTTTTGAGTTTTATTTTAGGCTTTAAGATTCTTTTTATCATAAAAAGTATTGGAAAAGTCATCAAAAATCAAGGCAATATCCGTGCCCAAATGGAGGAAAAATTTTTTAAAATTCTCTCAAAAAATTTTGGAAACTTCAAGATCATTAAACTCAGAGGGAACGAAGAAAAAGTTTATGCAAACTTCAATAACACCGGCAAAAAAAGAGCTAATGCCCAAATTATTTATCAAACCCTAAACCAACTCCCCAAAAATATTTTAGAAACCGTTGGTTTTAGTATCCTTATTGGCAGCGTGGCTTACATTCTTTATCGATACAACGATGCAAGTGCGGTATTGCCAATTATTTCAATGTATGCTTTAGCGTTATATCGGATCTTGCCTTCTGTCAATAAGATAATGTCGAGTTATGGTTTTATTATTTTTAGTCAAAAATCCCTAGAGATAGTCTATAATGATCTAGTTTATCAAACTAAAGAAGAGAGCGAAGAACCTCTTGATTTTAACAATAGCATTACGCTTAAAAATATTAATTTTGGCTATACCCGACAAAAAACCATTATTAAAAATTTTAACCTCACTATCTATAAGGGCGATAAAATTGCTTTTATCGGTCCAAGCGGAGCAGGAAAATCAACCTTGGTCGATCTCATTATCGGGATATATCAACCAACTTCAGGAGAAATTTATATTGATAACACAAAGCTTACAAACAAAAATATCAAAACGTGGAGAAAAAAAATAGGCTATATCCCTCAAAATATTTATTTATTTGAAGGCACTGTGGCAGAAAATGTGGCCTTTGGAAGCGAAATGGATAAAAACAAGCTTATTTGGGCATGCAAAATGGCAAATATCTATGATTTTTTAGTCGAAAATGAAGGATTAGAAACTCTAGTGGGAGATGGAGGCATCAAACTCAGTGGGGGACAAAAACAACGCATAGGGATTGCAAGGGCGATTTATAATGATCCTGAAATTCTAGTACTTGATGAAGCTACTAGCGCCTTGGATACAGATACTGAAACAAAAATAATGGATGAAATTTATAATATTGCAAGGAATAAAACTCTTATTATTATTGCTCACAGACTCAGCACGATAGAAAAATGTGAAAGAAAAATAAAAGTAGGGGATTAAATCCCCGATGGAAAAAATTTCTAAAAAGAAAGTTTGCTAAACAATACCAAAGCGTTGGAATTCTTTGAAATAGAGCCTCCTGAATTCACATAAGCCCCTCCGATATCTAAAGCCGAATCTTTACCCTTATAGGCACGATACATTGTTGCTAAAGAAATTTCGTTATAAGATCCTCCTGCATAAAGAAAATCAATCTTGATTCTATCAGCATCATAACCTAAGAAAACATAACCTGAATAAGCTCCTCTAGCCAAATAATTTGAAGTCCCAATGCCATTGACATATTTTCCATAAAACCTCATTTTATCATTGACAGACCAAATACCTGCTCCACTATCAATTTGATAATACCCTACTCCGGCCTTGAAAGCTTGATACCTTAATTCTTCTTCAATCAAAACAAAAAAAGTATTATCTTTATTGCTTTTTGCATTGATAGAGTCATTATAAGGCAAGCCACCATGAATTCCTAAGGCAACATTTCTAGCTTCAGTGTTTTGAAACATAAATTTAAGTGTGGTGATCGCTTTTAAAGAGTTATTAGAATAAGCATAAGAACCATTAAAACCTGCCTGCAAAAGACCTTTATTGCCATAGAGTCCATTCGCTAAAACAACATTAGTATTATAGAAGATATAAGGATCGATACTAAAGCCCCATTTTTTAAATCCAAAACCTCCAGATAAAACCTCTCCACCCATACTTTTTTCTTTAATCGTAGGATTATAGGCTTTTAACCAACTCAATTCCGAACCATATCTGCCCAATTGTTTTCCAAGACCAAGTTTTGAATCCATCACCGTTCCCCATACGTCAAAAAAACTATTGGTATAACGAATTGCTCCGCCTTGAAGAGGTCCAGCTATCCAATCAGAGGCGATAAATTCATCAGACATAAATCTACCTAAGGCAAATTTAAATCCCTCATTGGCATATCGAACATACAAATCAGAAAAATCTCCCGAATCGGTATAATAAGATTTTGAATATGCTTTTGAGCTTTGCATAACAGGAAGTGCAGCCACTACAGCAGCTCCTGAACTCCAACCATAACCCATATTCCAATTTACCCCTATCCTAGATTGGAGACCAGCATAAGAGCTTTGACTCTTACTACCACTCATTTGAGTATTTGCTAGTCCTTGATTGTAAAACCCCGCCAACCAGCCAAATTGTTTCAACTCCATTGCACTACTAGAACCAAAGCTTGCTGCAAGTAGCAACACCATAGAACCAAAATATTTTTTTCTCATTCTTGCTCCTTTTTGTTGTGTCTGTATATGAACAAATAGATATTACAAATAATCAAAAGAAATATTTTAGATCTGAGTCAAGAATAAAAACGACCATCATAAAGATGGTCAAAAGAAGAATTAAGAAGTTTAAAAAGATATCTTAGCAAAGATTACAGCATTATTTTGCTGTTTTTGTTTGCTCTGGAAACCATTGCTGACATAACCCCCACCGATTTGTAAACCAAGATCATCTTTCATCTGAAAGACATTCCAAGAAACAATCGCAGAAAATTCATTATAATCCCCATTAGCATAAAGCAAATCAAAATTGATTACTTTTGTCTCAAGTCCTGCAAAAGCATACCAGCTACTTTCATTTGTACCAAAATAATAATTGCTGAAATTTCCAGTCAAATATCTCCAGCCATAAAATCTGCTTCGATCGTTGATAGCATAAATCCCATTATTTTTACCCACAGTATACCAGCCTGCACCTACTTTTATCATATCTTTAAAGCGAAGCTCTTCATCTATCCAAAATAAAATCGTGTCATCTTTATTGACATCTAATATATTTTGCCACAAAAACCTTGCTGATGAAATTGATTTGATTCCATTATCGCTTCCTAATTCAAGTGCAACTTTAGTTCCTGCCTGCACCATAGAATGATTGCCAGCATAATAATTGCCGCCTAACCAATAATGAATAAATGGATCGATTTTCAAAAATCCCAAATCAATATTAATGCCACCTGCAAAAAGATCTCGCTGACCTATATCAAAATTATTAAAACTAGAAGAATATCTCCTAAACTGACTGAGTTCAGATCCAAAACGATTGGGTTGATAACCAAAAGTCGAGTAATCATTAACCCAAGTAGCCCACGCTCCAAAATATTTTGTATCCCATTTGGCAGCAACCCCTTGAGTATGCCCGACTATCCAATCAGATTTTAAAAATTCATTATCAAAACGACCAACAGCGAGTTCGATTTCTCCATCATATTTCACATACAAATCTGATAAATCGGCATAATTGGTAGTATACATATACTGTGCATAATTGCGTCCATCAAAAGCATCTTTAGGAGTGCCATATACAGGGAAAGCTCCCCATCCAGCTGCCCCTATATGAAGATTTCCAAACCCTATATCTAATCCTAATTGAGCAGTTATACCTGCATAATCGGCATTTTTGGTTTTTCCATCTTTGGCATCATACATCTTATTACCATCTCCAAAACCCTTGTTAAAAAATCCTCCGACATGCCCGAAAACATCAAAATCAGCTGCTCCGGCCCCACTTAAAAAAGTTCCCGCCAATACGATCGATCGAATAACCTTACTTTTCATTTCACCATCCTTAAATAAACAAGTTTGTCAGATAATAATCCAAACATTCCCTAAATCGACTAAAACAAATCTTTTTAAATCAATAAGAAAATTTACCAAAAAATACTAGCGAACTATCTCCAATAGAATTAAGTACTTTAGATGAATAGGAATAAACATAACCCCCGCCCGCATTGAACTTCATATTTCGATGTTGCCATATTTTATAATCTGCCATTAAAGAATATTCTTGATAATTTCCAAAAGCAACCATCGCATCCACTCTGACTCTATTAGTCTCCAAACCCCCAAATAAATAACCTGCAACCGTTGCATTGGCAAAATAAACAGCCGGCACACCCGGAGAATTAATGCCCCTTCCATAGAACTTCGTTCGATCATTAAATGTCCATAGCGAACCTTTTTTATCAGCCCCAGGAACCGCATAAAAACCTGCTCCAAAATTAAATAATTTATACTTAAAGGTTTGGTCAATCCAAATAAGACCTGCTAAATCATCGCCAGCCAAACCATCTGTATCCCCATATTGAAACATACCGCGCAAAAGCGTGACAGATTTAAAAGCATCAGCAATCACGGTTGCATACCCCGCTTTCGCCCCAACCTGAACAAGAACGCCTTTTGTTATGGTTGGAAGTTGGGTATCTATCAATACAAAAGGTGAGATTCTAAACCCTTTATAAGTGTAATCAACCCCGCCTGCAATCACTTCTCCGCCAACATAATTTTTCTTTGCGCCGGGATTATAGGCTGATAAAGAATTTAAATCAGTAGCAATCCTATTACCTTGTTGCCCGCTGTATTGATACCCGTTATAGAGCATCGAATCCATAAAAATTCCCCAATAATTCATCTTCCTATCATTAATCCTAATGGAAGCTCCTTGTACATTCCCTGCCATCCAATCAAATTCAAGAAAGTCAGTGTTATATCTTCCAAGTGCAAATTTAAGCCTTTCGGTATCATATTTTACATAAGCATCCGAAATATCCCCGCTATTGCTGTAAGGAGCATTATCATCCTTATGACTGAATACGCTCCAAGCCCCGATAGCACCAAGCCCCAAACTCCAATTGTTATCGAGGATAAAATTTGCTCCTGCTCTTGCATTCAGGCCGATATAACTATGCGGACTAGACTGAATTCCCTGATTATATAAAACACCCAAATAACCGAAAGGATCCACAGTTACCTCAAGGGCTTTGACAAAATTACCCCATAAAATAAATAAACAAACCGAACCTAAAGCAATTTTTCTCATAAAGCTTCTCCTTGTATTTTTAAAAATTTAAAAAAGAAATCATAGCCAATCAAAACTAAAAACTATATTGAACAAATCCACGTCCCATTATGTAATCCTTTGTTCCCCCAAAATATCCTGTCGCATCAGTTTGATTAAACATTCCTAAGATACCAAGACCCAATTCAACTCCTTTTTGAGGCTTAAAATTAATTTTAGCATCCCAGTTCAAAATATTCTTACCATTAATAAAAGTTCCCCTGACTGCTCCGTACAAAGAAAAATATCTGCCCATATCTCCAGAAGCAAATCCATACGCAGTAACCGCATCGCCATAAAACATTCCGACAGTTCTTTCAAACCTTGTATGTTGTCCAAAAGCATCAATTCTATTAGCTCCCGCTCCGCCACCGACTGAGACAATCCCAATACCACTTTCTAAACCATTCCAACCTACCAAGCCTTCAGCCCAAACCAATCCGCTACTACTAGAAGTTCCATAATGCTGTTTATTAGCTACATAAGAAAGCAAATGAATATGGCTATCAAAATAAACTCCGGACTTTAAGGGCAAATGGAGTTCAATTTTTATGCCTGGGGAAATAAAAAATCCCGGCGCCATATAAAGATAAGGCTTAATTTTGACAGGAGCATTAGGAATCTGAATATCTCCACGGAACAAAAGAGCACCTGACCAATTAAACATTTTTCTAAAATTACTCAAATAATAATTCGTGACCCAAGCATTTCTAAGAGCCCACACAAAAGACAATGAAATATTTTCAAACTTATCATAAGAAACACTGATACCCTCAGTATCGTGAGTCATCCATTCCTCATCAATATTATAACGCCCCAACGTTAGCCTGAATTTTTCATATTCATTATAAAAATCACCATAAATATTAGAAAATACAAAAATCTCTTGGGCCTTGTTAAAATCACCTTGTTTGGCTTCATAGATTTTAGGGACTAACCATGCTTTTGCACCAAATTTATAGCCCATAAATCTTTGGGTATTATACGACAAATCCATATTTAAATCCCCATAAGTGGGATCTTGTTTTGTCGATTGCTGAAAGAAAAATCCAATATGCCCATTAACAACTCCTTTCATAAAAGCCTCTTGAGGAGTTCTAGTACCTGCTGCAAAAACAACGCCTCCACATAAACAACACAAAACAAGCTTTCTGAGCATTTGCATCCTTTTATCCAAAGAAACAATAATTTATATTTTAGGTTTCTTGCAGAACTTGACAATTATCCTAGCAAAAAGAATTCCAAATTTAAACCCAACAGAATTTTATAAATAAAGTTGATTGACTTATACTAAAGTTTTATGATACAATAAAACTCAAAAAAATAGAAATTTATGCGGAGCACTCTATGAGCAAAAGTCTATATGAAACTCTTGGTGTCGAA
This sequence comes from Helicobacter sp. 12S02232-10, assembly GCF_002272895.1. Lineage (NCBI taxonomy): Bacteria > Pseudomonadati > Campylobacterota > Epsilonproteobacteria > Campylobacterales > Helicobacteraceae > Helicobacter > Helicobacter sp. 12S02232-10. The sequence goes on along the minus strand of NZ_MLAQ01000004.1, from coordinate 149,168 downwards.
GAAAATGCGACTGCTGAAGAAATAAAAAAATCTTACAGAAAACTAGCTAGAAAATACCATCCCGACATCAATAAAGATAAAGAAGCTGAAGAAAAATTTAAAGAAATTAATGCTGCTTATGAAATCTTAAGCGACGAAAAAAAGCGAGCTCAATACGATCAATTTGGCGACAATATGTTTGGGGGTCAAAATTTTAGTGATTTTGCCCGATCTCAAGGAGGTTCAGGGATTAATTTAGATGATATTCTCTCCCAAATTTTTGGCAGTGCCGGAGGATTTGGATCTGGAGCCAATAGTTTTGGTTTTGGTGGAAATTTCGGATTTGAACCCGATTTGGATATACGTGCAAATTTAACGATTCCTTTTGCAAGTGCAGTCCTTGGGGGCAAACATCATATCAATATTCAAAACGACAGCTTTGACATCAAAATCCCTGCCGGAATTAATGAAGGCGAAACAATCCGAGTTAGAGGAAAAGGAAAAACTGGCAGATCAGGAAAAGGAGACTTGTTATTAAAAATCAATATTGCCCAAGAGCCAGAATATTCAAGGGATAATGATGATTTGACTAAAACTTTTGACCTTCCCTTAAAAATTGCACTTTTTGGAGGAAAAATCAATATCCCCACATTGCACAAAGAAGTCAGTCTTAAAATTCCTGCCAATACAAAAAATGCCCAAAGATTTCGTATCAAAGAACTCGGGGTTAAAAACAGAAAAACAGGGCATACAGGAGATCTTTATCTGAAAGCAAACATTGTTTTGCCCCACACAGACTCTTTGCCAGACGAATTGAAAAAAAACCTTGAAGAGCAATTGCCCTAATTCATCAAAAAGGATAATGCAATGTATAGTTATGACGAACCTGTTTATCTTATCAGTGTTGTGGCAAAAATACTTGAGATCCATCCTCAAACCCTCAGACAATATGAGAAGGAAGGGCTGATCGAACCAGGTCGCACAGATGGAAAAATGAGGCTTTATTCCCAAAGAGACATTGATAAAATCAAAACCATTCTCAGATTAACACGCGATATGGGAGTTAATCTAGCAGGCGTAGATATTATCTTGCGACTTAAAGAAAAACTCGATGAGCTTGATACGATCAATGAAGAATTGCGCTCAAATCTACAAAAAAAAGCTCGGACAACTACTGGGACAGAAGTCAGCGTCAAAAAAAGCTCTTATGAACTCATTATATTTAAAAAATAACGCCATTGATGAATGATGAAAAATCTAGCTAGTCTCCTGCGTCCAAAAACTCTTGAAGAGTTCGCAGGGCAAAGCAAAATTATCGGCGAAAACTCTCCTCTTAAAAATGCCATTTCTACAGGAAATTTTCCTCATTCATTTTTTTATGGGCCTCCTGGGAGTGGCAAAACAACTTTGGCTAGACTCATTGCCCACAAACTTCAAAAACCTTTTTTACAATTCAATGCAACCAATTTTAAACTCGAAGAATTTCGCCTTGCACTCAAACAATACCAAAATACACTTGCAAAACCCGTTGTATTTATTGATGAAGTACATCGACTAAGCAAAAATCAACAAGAGTTCTTATTACCGATTATGGAAAATCAAGAAGCACTTATTTTGGGAGCAAGCACTGAAAATCCCTACTATAGTCTAACAGGAGCAATTCGTTCGCGCGCATTTTTATTTGAATTTGCCCCTCTTGGGAGATCTGAGCTCAATCAAATCCTACAAAAAGCTCTTGACATCTATCCTTGCAAAATCTCCCAAGAAGCTAGAGATTACCTAATTTCCTCAAGTGGCGGGGATGCACGAGCAATGCTAAATTTATTAGATGTGGCTATGGAGAGCCAAAACGATGAGATTGTTTTAGATACTCTCAAATCACTCCGTCCCATAAGTCTCAATGATGGAAGTAGTGATGAGAACACACATTACAATCTTATCAGCGCACTCATCAAATCTATTCGTGGTAGTGATGAAAACGCCGCACTTTATTATCTTGCAAGATTAGTTTGTGGGGGAGAAAATCCTGAATTCATTGCTAGAAGGCTCGTCATCTTGGCAAGCGAAGACATAGGAAATGCAAATCCAAACGCACTCAATCTTGCCACTTCTACAATGACAGCAGTGTCCAAAATCGGGTATCCTGAAGCTAGAATCATTCTCTCTCAATGCGTGATTTACCTGTCTTGTTGTCCAAAATCAAATACTGCTTATAATGCCATCAATGATGCAATAAAATCTGTCAATGAAGGTGAAATTCTTCCAATCCCAAAAAATATCCTTACTCATTCTAAAACCTACCTTTATCCACACGATTACGGCGGTTGGATCAAACAAAAATATCTTCAAAAACCCCTGCATTTTGTCAAACATACCCAAAAAGGATTTGAAAAAAACCTGCAAGAATGGATCATAAAAATCAAAGGAAGTCAATGAAATGCTCCAAATGGATTTTTCCATTTTTGATCTTGATAAATGCATTCGGAAAAGATTTAGATATTGACTTAACAAAAAATGGATGGCAACTTGAACTCAAGAGAATTTCCCTCAACTTCTCTTCAACCTCACTCAAAAATCAAAATCTTTACAAAAATTTTTCCAACAGTCGCATTCGTGGAAATTCTCAAATCGTTGCACAAACTTTTGGAGAATTTGACGCCAATTATTATGCTAAAAAATTCGTTGTCTTTAACTCTCTACTCACAGAATATGGAAGAAACGTCATCAATCCTGAAAAAGGACCTAAAATTGATAATAAAACTTTAGACAGAATTCTTTTATCTACAGATTACACCCAAAGGATTTGGAAGTTCGAAAAAGCCCTCGGAGGATTTGAGCTAGGTCCTTATGCCCAATTAAGCTACCGAACAGAATTTACCCCTCAACCAAGCTTAAATAGAATTAAGATCTTGCGCTTCAGTACAGGGTTCAAAATATTTGAGGGAAATTACATCAAAAATCTTTACCTCAACTTATTTGGCGAAGAAGATTTCACCTATAGCAGACCCGTAGAAAGTTTTGGTATTCAAACAGGATTTGACATCCAACAAAAAATACGCGACAACGTAAATTTTAATTACCATCTTAATTTCAGAGACTATATCCTTAATAATTACCAACCCTCCCATAACCCTCAATATGAATTGGAACTAGATATCAGAATGGACACAAACCTGTATAAAAACTTTTCCATCGCCCCGTTTTTCACCTTCTATATGCTCAAAGGAAGGTATTTTAAAGAAGTTGGAACAAATTTATTCATAGGTGTCTCAATTTCTTATAATCAAGTTTTTATTGATGCTTCAAAAAAATAAAGGGAATTTTAAATCAAACTTGCTAAAATCAACAAAAACTAAATAACTTGGAGCCACAATGCAAAAGTTGCAAAACAAAACGGGAAGAGCTTGGAAATTTGGCAAAAATATCGACACGGATATTATTATTGCCGCAAGATACCTAAATACCAGCGATGGAAAAGAATTGGCAAAGCACATTATGGAAGATTCTAGATATGGTTTTGCCGATATGATTTCTCAGGGAGATTTTATTGTTGCGAGTGAAAATTTTGGTTGCGGGAGCAGTAGAGAGCACGCCCCTCTTGCGCTAAAGGAAGCCGGAATAGCAGCAGTATTGGCGCCATCTTTTGCAAGAATTTTTTATCGAAATGCTTTCAATACAGGCTTGCTTATTTTAGAAGTCGCTCAAAATGATATTGACACGATCAATGAAGGTGATGCACTTGAAATTAGTCTAAAAGAAAATAAAATCTTTAATCACACTCAAAACCTGCAATACACTTATGCTAAAATCCCTTCTTTTATGCTTGAACTGCTTCAATGCGGGGGATTAATGCCTTATGCACAAAAACAAATAAAGGAAAAGATTTGAAATCTTATAACATAGCCCTTATCAAGGGAGATGGCATTGGTCCTGAAGTAATCGATGAAGCAAAAAAAGTGTTGGATGCAGTAAGTCAAGTTTATAACTTTAAAATCAAATACGAAGAATATTTAATGGGGGGATGTGCATATGATGCATATAAAAATCCTCTGCCTGAAATAACCATTCAAGGTTGCCTCAAAGCAGACGCCATTCTTTTTGGCGCAATCGGAGGAAGCAAATGGGACAATTTACCTAGAGAATTGCGACCAGAAAGTGGTCTTTTGCGTCTCAGAAAAGAATTGGAAGTGTTTGCCAATATCCGTCCAGCAATTGTATTTGAAGAATTGCTTGAAGCAAGCACGCTTAAACCTGAAGTCATTGCAGACACCGATTTAGTGATCATCAGGGAGCTTATCAGTGGAATTTATTTTGGCAAACCTAGAGGAAAGGACCAAAATCACGGATATAACACAATGGCTTATACAAAAAAAGAGATTGAAAGAATCGCAAAAATCGGCTTTCAGTTCGCCGCCAATCGAAGAAAAAAACTTTGCTCTGTGGATAAAGCAAATGTTTTGGAAGTAAGTCAGCTTTGGAGAGAAGTTGTTACTGATGTCTCAAAAGAATACCCAGAAATCGAACTGACCCATCAATACATTGATAACGCAAGTATGCAATTGATCAAAGACCCTAGACAATTTGACGTGATTTTAACCGGCAATCTTTTTGGAGATATTCTAAGCGATGAGGCCGGTATGCTAACAGGCTCTATTGGGTTACTTCCTTCTGCAAGTATCGGGGAAAAAGTCGCTCTTTATGAGCCTATTCACGGCTCGGCTCCAGACATAGCTGGAATGGGCATTGCCAATCCGATAGCTGCCATTTTAAGTGCTTCTATGTTACTAAAATACACACTCAAAGAAACACAAGCTGCCGAAGCCATCAATCAAGCGGTATCAAAGGTTTTAAAAAAAGGTTGTCGCACGCAAGACATTGCCCATTTTGGAGCTGAAAAAATCTGTAGCACTTCCCAAATGGGAGATTTAATTACAGAATGTTTGGAGCGAGGATAAGATGAGTTTTAAAACAATTACTCTTGCAAGTATTTATGAACTTCAAGGTTTAAAAGATGAGGCATTAGAGATTTATAAAAATATTCTCAAAACAGATCCAACAAACCAGGAAGCTAAAAGTGCTTATAAACGACTTACTGAAGAAATAAAAAACCTTGAGCGAGCTGATGTAAAGGCTAAAAACCTTTTTATAAACGCCTCAAGCCAAGAAGAATTAAAAACATTTGAAAGGTGGTTGATGCAATGGAATTAAAAGATATGATTCTTCAAACCCTCACAGAAATAGAAAATGTCCCTAATGAAAAAGAAATTAATTCATCAGAAACCAAAATTATTCCAAAAAGCGAATCTGAGTTCCTTTATGCTCTTAGAGAAAAAACACTTGTTCTCTTTGAGGGGCTCCAATCTCCTCAAATCAAAGATTTACCCACAAAACTTGATTTGGTTATCAATTATCTGCAATACCAACTTTCTATTATTGATGAAAAATTGGGACATTGATAGTGATTTGATTGATTCCTTAATTGTATAAAACTCAATTGAGGTCCTATTTTAATACGTAAAATCCCTTTGCCATCAACTCTTTATCTTGGATTCTTTAATTAAAAAATATGTATTATTTATAAATTTTATAGTATCATTCAGCAAAAAATATCTCTTATATAAGGTAAAAAATGCTAGAAGTATTGATGATAGAAGATGATATAGAACTTGCAGAAATTTTGAGCGAATACCTCAAACAACACGATATTAACGTCACTAATTATGATGAACCTTATACCGGAATGAGTGCTATAGCAACCCAACATTATGATCTTTTATTGCTTGATTTAACACTTCCCAATCTTGATGGACTTGAAGTCTGCAAGCGAGTCGCTAAACAAAAAAATATACCCATTATCATCTCATCTGCTAGAAGCGACTTAGATGATAAGATTAAAGCACTTGAATATGGAGCTGATGATTATATTCCAAAACCTTACGATCCTAAAGAGCTGCTTGCTAGAATCCAATCCCTTTTAAGACGTTACAATCAAAAGGGAGGAAAAAATGAAGAAAAAGATAAAAGCTCAATCTTTAAGATTGACAAAGATAGTCGAGAAGTATTCTTTAAAGATAAAAAACTAGATCTTACGCGTGCTGAATACGAAATACTTACTCTGCTTATCAGCAAAAAAGGACACGTATTTTCACGAGAGGCGATTGCGATTGAATCAGAATCTATCAATCCAGAAAGTTCAAATAAAAGCATTGATGTTATCATCGGAAGATTGCGGGCCAAAATCGAAGAAGATCCCAAAAAACCAAAGTATATTATTTCCGTCCGAGGTGTAGGTTACAAATTGGAATCTTAAAGCCCGATCAATGAAAACTTCTATATTTTTTAAGATTGCCATCTTATTTTTATTTGCTCTATTTAGTTTTTTCGCTTTCTCTTTTTATTTTATCAAATCTCAAATTGAATACGAAGATAACCAGTCTGAAATCAAATACAGACAATTTACTGCTACCATCAACCAAATTCTAGCCCACAACGGCAATATTGAACTCATAGAAAAATATCTCAAAGATCTCGGATTTAAAACAACTTCTGAAGCCAAAATTAAAGAAGTTTTGCTTAATTACAAAAAATTTCCTGCTGGCTTTAATGGCTTGTTAGCTAAAACCATCAAGCAAAATAATGAAATTTTTATTCTCTTAGAAACTCAAGATAAAGTCACGCTTTATAAAGACACGTTTAAAACCTCCTACCAAAACTATTATCTCATCACGTTTGCAGGGATACTCCTGCTTACGTTTTTATTTGCATTGGTGATAAAAAGTCTTTTGCCTCTCAAAAGACTCAGGCAACAAATTCGATATTTTTCTAACGGTAAACTCAATATCAATTGCAAAATCAATCAACAAGACGAAATTGGAGAACTTGCAAATGAATTTAACAATGCCATCAAAAAAATTGCCGCCCTCAATGAATCTAGAACACTTTTCCTCCGCTCTATTATGCACGAACTCAAAACCCCAATTACAAAAGGCAGGATCACTGCAGAAATGGTTGAAAACCCTTTGCAAAAAGAAAGACTCTCATCTGCTTTTGAACGATTGAATACCTTGATCAACCAATTTGCAAAAATTGAACAACTCTCCTCTCAAAGCTATAAACTTAATAAAAGAGAATTTTTAGTCGATGAGTTGATTGAATGCACTAAAAAAATGCTCTTGATTGACAAAATGAGTACTGACCCAATTACACTTTTAAGCCCAAATGATTTAATCAAGGCTGATTTCGATCTTTTTGCAATAGCTGTCAAAAATCTCTTGGATAATGCCATTAAATACGGTTCAGATGGAAAAGTACTTATCAATACCGACAAATACAGTCTTATCATTTCCAATAAAGGGAATCCCTTAAAAATGGACTTCAAAGAATATTTCAGACCTTATTTTAAAGACTCTACAAAAGTAAATTCTGAAGGATTCGGGTTGGGTATGTATATCATCAAAAACACATTGGATGCCCAAAACTTCAATATCACATACGAACATCAAGATGATACTAACTATTTTATTATCCACGGATGTATCGTCGAAAATTTCTGCGTTGTGCCTGAAAAGAGCAAATAAAATCGGTAAAATACTTTATGATTTATTTGTTACATTATGGAATAATAATGTTTGAGCTAAAGGGGATTTGGTATGAAAGATTGGAATGAAAAATGTGCAGTTGTAGGTATCTATAACGCATACAACGCCTCAATACTCAGCTACTACTCACTCTTTTCAATGCAGCACAGAGGGCAGGAAGCCAGCGGTATCAGTTCTTCTAATGGGGAAAAGATTTCCACTTACAAAAATAGCGGTTTAGTGACCAAAGTCTTTGATGAAAATACATTAAAAAAACTGCAAGGGAATTCAAGCATTGGTCACAATCGCTATTCCACAGCAGGAGAAGATTCGATTGATGATTGTCAGCCAATTTTTGCAAAATATAGCCTTGGCGAATTAGCCATCGTTCATAATGGAAATCTAACCAATGCAAAAAAAGTCAGAAAAAACCTCATTGAAGATGGAGCTATATTCCAAAGCCATTTGGACACAGAAAATCTAATCCATCTCATCGCTAAAAGCCATAAACACCAATTAGTCGATAGAATTACTGATGCTATCAACCAAATAGAAGGTGCTTATGCCCTTATTTTTCTATCTAGAACAAAAATGTTTGCAGTCCGAGATAAATACGGACTGCGACCCTTGAGTTTAGGTAAAATTACCAATCCCGATGGTAGTGTAGGCTATATCGTCGCAAGCGAAACTTGTGCATTTGATCTGATCGGGGCTGAATATGTTCGAGATGTAGAGCCTGGTGAAATGCTTGTTTTTGAAGGCGCTTATTCGAAACATATCACAATGCCAAAATCTATAAAAATCTTTGCTGCCAATCCTAAGCCTTGCATCTTTGAATACGTCTATTTTGCACGCCCTGATAGTAAAGTTTTTGGAAGAAATGTCTATGAAATCCGCAAAAAAATGGGTATAGAGCTTGCCAAAGAACATAAAATCAAAGCCGATATGGTTATTCCTGTTCCTGATAGCGGAGTGGCCGCTGCCATAGGGTATTCAAGAGAAAGTGGCATTCCTTTTGAGTTAGGCATTATTCGAAACCATTATGTGGGGCGAACTTTCATTGAACCCACTCAATCCGCTAGAGAACTAAAAGTAAAATTAAAATTAAATCCTATAGCTGAAATCATTGAAGGAAAAGAAATCATTATTATTGATGATTCGATTGTACGCGGCACTACAAGCAAGCAAATCATCAAAATCCTAAGACAAGCTGGGGCCAAAAAAATCCATCTCTTTATTAGCTCTCCTCCAACCATATCTCCTTGCTATTACGGCGTGGATACACCAGATAAATCCCAACTCATCTGTGCCAATCATTCCATTGAAGAAGTTAGAGATTTTATCGGTGCAGACTCATTGGCTTTTTTATCTTTGCAAGGACTTAAAAATAGCATCCAAAACGCTGGTGAAGAAAAATTTTGTCAAGCGTGCTTTGATGAGAATTATATTGAAGATTTACAGGAATAAAGAATTGAAAAAAATACTTACGATCGGAAGATATTTTAAATCAAAATTTGGTCAAAGGGTTAGAAAAATCCCTATTTCACTTCAAGGATTTACTTGCCCAAATATTGATGGAAGCGTCGCAAAAGGTGGGTGCATCTATTGCAGAAATGAGAGTTTCTCCCCTAGTATCGTTAAAATTTCAAACTTAAATACCTCGCCTGTAGAAATGAATTTCAAAATCACACAAAATCCTCTTTTGGAAGATCAAGTCGCCCAACTTAAAGAACAATTCAAATGGCATTCAAATTTTCACAAAGACAAATTTGCAGTCAGGAAGTATATGGTTTATTTCCAATCCTATACAAATACTTACGCCCCGTTTGAAACACTTAAGCGCCTGTATCAGGAAGCCTTAGCCCTTCCTAATGTAGTAGGTATGAGCATTGGAACACGGGTGGATTGCGTTGAGGATCGGGTGCTTGATTTGCTTGGAGATTATGTCAAAAAAGGCAAAGAAATATGGCTGGAATACGGGATACAATCTGTATATGATGAAACACTAAAAGCAACCAATAGGGGACACTCAACACAAGGTATGCAAGAGTTGTTTGAAAAAACTAGGCAAAGAGGCATTAAAGTCTGCGCACACTTAATCTATGGACTTCCCAAAGAAACTCCTGAAATGATGCTTCATTCTCTACAAACGGTTTTAAAATGGGGAATAGACGGGTTAAAAATACATCCCCTTTATGTTGTATCAGGAACCTATTTAGAAAAACTCTACCATTCTAAAAACTATACACCCATAGAGCTTACCGATTATGCCGATTTGATTGTAAAATCTCTGCAAATGATTCCTTCTGATGTAGTTATTCAAAGAGTAAGCGCAGGGGCTCACGATGAAACATTGCTTGCCCCAAAATGGTGTTTTGATAAAAATATTCAAATGCGTTATCTGCGAGAAAAACTCAAAGCTGCCGGCATAGAATATTAAATTAAGGAGAAAACAATGTTCAAAAGATTACGTCGCTTACGCTTGAATCAAAACTTAAGAGAGCTTGTCAAAGAAACAAGACTTGATATCAGAGACTTTATCTATCCTCTTTTTGCAATTGAAGGAAGTCAAATCAAAAATGAAATCTCTTCAATGCCAGGTGTTTATCAAATGAGTCCAGATGAAATACTGCAAGAATGCCAAGAGCTTAAAAAACTAGGAATTTATCATATCTTATTATTTGGAATTCCTGCACATAAAGATTCTTGCGGGAGTGAAGCATTGAGTGATCAGGGAATCGTGTCCAAAACTATCCGTACCATCAAAGAAAAACATCCCGACATTACAATCACGGCAGATTTATGCTTTTGCGAATACACAGATCACGGACATTGTGGCATTATTGATCCTAAACTAAAAACAGTAGATAACGATGCGACTCTTGAAATCTTAGCCCAACAAGCTATCGTTTTATGCAGTAGTGGTGCAGACATTATTGCTCCTAGTACAATGATGGATGGTATGGTTTTGACAATTAGAAATGCGCTTGATGCAGCAGGATTTTGTCACATCCCCATTATGAGTTATTCAACAAAATTTTCCAGCGCTTATTATGGTCCCTTTCGAGAAGCCGCCCAATCGGCTCCAGGTTTTGGGGATAGAAAAAGTTATCAAGAAGATCCAGCAAACCGCAGAGAAGCCATACTTGAAAGCCTTAATGATGAGGTCGAAGGGGCTGATATATTGATGGTTAAGCCCGCCTTAGCTTATCTTGATATCGTCAGAGATATTAGAGAAAGAACGCTCTTGCCTTTGGCAGTCTATAATGTCAGCGGGGAATATTCAATGCTTAAAATGGCTCAAAAATCAGGAATCATTGATTATGAAAAGGTAATGATTGAAACGATGCTGAGTTTCAAACGAGCAGGAGCAGATATCATTATCAGTTATCACACCAAAGAAGTTGCAAAGTATTTATCACAAATCAAATAAAAACACATAAGAGATGCCATAATAAAGATTACTAAATTCTCTTGTTACGGCGACATTGGCATATTCATCCGAATTATATCTGCCTTTTGAAAAGAATGGAATCCCAACGCTTACTTCAATGCGATGTTTTAAATTTATGGTCATATTCAAACCCATATCAATCAAAAGCTGATTAGCAATAATATTTTCATTTTTTCTTTTATAATAAGCATTAAATTAAGCCAAGCCAGCAAAAAATCCAAAATCAAATTTTTTATCACTGTAATAATTGAGCAAATAATCAGCTTGAATCTTGGTAGCTACGCCCGAAAATAAATCAAATTTATCCAAGCTATTTAATAATTTTATATTTGCATATCCCAACCCCAAAAAGGTTCGAACTCCATTTTTCTTATTAAAAAAATACTCCACGCCAATGCTACCCCCAAGATATCCCTCATACCCATAACGTTTCCCACTCAAATTCCCTGAGGATTTTTCATAATATTTAGAATCATAAATACTATCTGTACCTCTAGTATCAGCACCCACAAAAATTTTGAGATCATCAACGGCAAACAGACTCTTTGAAATTAAAAAAATGACCATAAAATAAAATCCTTTAAAGTCACGCATAAAATATCCTTTAAAAAACTATAACTTTATTTGTAAAAGATTATAACAAAAACCCAATGCTTATTAAAACTTTTTGCGTCGCTTTTGATATAATCCTGACCAAAAATCAGGAGAACAAATGGGAAGAGCATTTGAATATCGCAGAGCAGCCAAAGAAAAACGATGGGATAAAATGAGTAAAATTTTTCCCAAACTTGCCAAAGCAATCACAGTAGCAGCAAAAGAGGGAGGAACTGACCCAGAAATGAATGCCAAACTACGCACTGCTATTGCGAATGCAAAATCTCAAAATATGCCAAAAGATAATATTGATGCAGCCATCAAAAGGGCTGCAGGAAAAGATGGAATATTTTCAGAGATCACATATGAAGGAAAGGCTAGCAATGGTGTCTTAATTTTTATAGAATGCACAACCGACAACCCCACAAGAACCATAGCAAATATCAAAAGCTACTTCAATAAAACCCCCGGAGCTTCTATTGTTCCAAACGGATCTTTAGAATTTATGTTTTCAAGAAAAAGCGTGTTTGAATTCGAAAAACAAGCTGTCGATTCCATAGGAATTCAGTCGGACGAATTGGAACTAAGTCTCATTGATTATGGCTTGGAAGAACTTGAAAACATTCAAACAGAAGAAGGGGAAATCCTTGTAGCATATGGAGATTATAGTGATTTTGGAAAACTAGGGGAAGGATTTGAAAAACTAGGGATAAACATCAAAAAAGCTCTGTTAAAAAGAATTCCCAATAATCCCATTTCTCTTGATGAAGCCCAACTAAGCGAACTAGAAAAGCTTTTGGACAAAATTGAAGAAGATGATGATGTCCAAGCTGTCTATACAAATGTAAATTAATTGAAACTACCAACCCCTGACAACTGCGTGGCATTTGAAACAACCATTGAGTATGCGATCAAATGCATTGTATGCTCGGTTCATTTCTTTTTTATTCAGATATTCTCCCATAAGCTCTAGCTGCTCATCCATCCGAGCAAAATTATTAAAAATAACCACTTCCAAATTTCTTTTATGCAAAGGAAGATAAACCTTTGGATTGACACCCTTGAGTTCTATTAGAGATTTTTTCAATTTTTCTCTTCCCTCATCAATTAAAGGACGCTGGTTGTGCAAAAACCCTTTTAATATCAAACTTGTGGAATATTCAAGATGTTGCATAATCTCAATCACATTCACCGTCCCTTCAGAATAAAGATTTGAACCCAACATCAAACAAAACAAAATTTTTTTGATCATTTTCTTCCTTTCTCAAATTTGATATTCAGATTTTTATTGGCTACTTTTCATCTTTCAAATAAAGAAAGCATTACTAAATCAAACCTATCACTCATTCTCAATCTAAGCGCAATAAAATATTTTGTCTATCATATCGCATATAAAAAATTTACCGCACATTCTTCTTCTTTTTGAATCAATCAATTTTAAGGACTGTCAAAAATGCTTCTTGAGGAAGCTCAACTTTTCCGATGGCTTTCATTCTTTTTTTACCTTCTTTTTGTTTTTCCAAGAGTTTTCTTTTTCTTGTAATATCTCCCCCATAACACTTCGCAGTTACATTTTTGCCCATTGATTTCACCGTTTCACGAGCAATGACTTTATTGCCCACGCTTGCTTGAATGGCAACTTCAAAAAGCTGTCTAGGGATAATTTCTTTCATTGACTCCACTAATGATTTTCCCTTTTCATAAGACTTATCCCTATCAACAATAACAGAAAGCGCATCTACGATCTCTCCTGCAACGCGCACATCAAGTTTTACAAGATTTCCCTCTTTATATTCAATCGGTTCATAATCAAAACTTGCATACCCTTTTGTGCAAGACTTCAATTTATCATAAAAATCCATTACAATTTCATTACTTGGAAGAGCATAAACAAGCATAACACGCGATTGATTGAGGTATTCCATCTTTTCTTGAACACCACGACGATTAGACAAAAGCGTGATAATATTACCCAAATATTCACTTGGCGTAATGATGGAAGCCCTTACATAAGGTTCTTTGATAGAGGCGATTTTTTGCTCAGGCGGAAGTTCGCTGGGATTTTGAACAAACACTTTTGAACCATCTGTCAAAACCACCTCATACACAACAGTCGGAGCAGTAGCAATCAGATCAAGACCAAACTCTCTTTCCAATCTTTCTTTAACAACTTCCATATGCAGTAGTCCCAAAAAACCCACGCGGAATCCAAAGCCTAAAGCGACACTTGTTTCAGGTTCAAAACTTAGTGCCGAATCATTAAGTCGAAGCTTATTGAGCGCATCACGCAACTCCTCAAACTTATCGGTATCAATAGGATAAATCCCTGCAAAGACAAACGGTTTGGCAGGCATAAAGCCATCTATAGGACTTGCAACAGGATTTTTAGCATCAGTTATCGTATCTCCTACGGCCATATCCGTAACGCTTTTAAGCCCTAGTGAAATAATCCCGATTTCTCCACATTTTATCTCTTTAGTGGCGACCTTATGGACAGGATGAGGGTAATACAAACCCAAAACTTCGTGTTTTTTTCCTGTATTCATCACCAATACTTCCTGTCCTGTAACAATTTTTCCATCTTTTAGACGAACAAGAGCAAGTGCTCCCAAATAATTATCAAACCAAGAATCATATATCAGAGCCTTTGTCGGGGCATTTTCTTCTCCGTTTGGAGGAGGGATCTGACGCACGATTCTTTCAAGCAGTTCTTTAATGCCTACACCACTTTTAGCACTTACACAAAGAACATCTGAACAATCAATGCCAATTGTATTTTCTATGTCTTCTGCCACTGCAATCGGATCTGCAGCAGGTAAATCAATCTTATTAATGGCAGGAATAATTTCCAAATTATTTTCAAGGGCGATATAAACATTTGCAATCGTTTGAGCTTCCACACCCTGAGAGGCATCTACCACCAATAAAACCCCTTCGCAAGAACTCAAAGATCGCGAAACTTCATAACTGAAATCCACGTGTCCGGGAGTATCGATGAGATTCAACACATAACTAATCCCATCAAGTTTGTAAGTCAAACGAACCGATTGTGCCTTTATTGTAATACCCCGTTCTTTCTCAATATCCATCGTATCCATAATCTGACTCATCATTTCGCGCTCACTAACCCCGCCACATTCCTGAATCAAGCGATCTGCAAGCGTGCTTTTACCATGATCAATATGGGCAATAATGGAAAAATTCCGTATATGTTGTATCTCAGCCATTACTCAACGCCTTGTTTTTTCGGGTATTGTATCAAATTTATTTATTCAAAACTCCATTGTATGGATTTTAAAGGTTAAATCTGTATGATTACTTAAAATGTTTTCGGAGTTTATTGTGAAAATTTCAATTATGTGTCAATCAACACTTCTTCAAGAGGCACTAAGACGCTATCTTAAAGATAATCTAAGCAATTTTGAAGATTGTGATTTTATCATCTCTGATATAAGACTAAAGACTGATAAACCTATTTGTCTTATCGATTCCTCACAAAAAGCTGACATTAAAAAACCATTCACGCAAACAAGTCTTTTGAAAGATCTGCAAAATTTCTACTATTCAAAAATCAAAGCTGCCAAAATTACTGCCAATCCTATGCCAAACAACTTGCTTGAAAATCCAGAATTAAAAATGCAAATTGATTCCATTTTGGAAGAGTTTTCAAGAAAAATCTATCAAACTTTAAAAAAGCATGAAAAATAAATCCACAATCAAAATCATCGCAGGCAAATTCAAAGGGACTCATTTAGAAATGCCTCCTTCCACAATCACGCGTTCAAGTAAATCCATTCTTAAAGAATCCTTATTTAACGTCCTTGGACAAGATATTGTTGGGAGCTGCTTTATCGAAGCTTTCGCAGGAATTGGTTCAATCGGATTGGAAGCCTTAAGCAGAGGCGCAAACGAAGCTTTATTTTTTGAGCAAAATCCAAATTCCTTTCAAGTGCTAAAAAAAAATATTTCCCAGTTTTACTCAAAAGATCCCTCTATTATTGCCAAAAGTTTCTTGGGAGATACATTTGAGTTGCTTCCTCAAGCCATCAAAAAAAACGATACTAAAAAAATCATCTACCTTGATCCCCCATTTAATACCAGAGAAAACTGCGCAGACATTTATGAAAAATGCGTTTCATTATTGCAGTCAATTTTAAATTCAAACTTATTTTTAGTTATTTTTGAGCATTTAAGCAATTATAAATTACCTGAAAATATTGCGCATTTTAGTATAATAAGACAAAAAAAATTTGGCAAAAGCTCATTGAGTTATTACGCCTTATCTCAAAATATAAAGGAAACCAATGGCTGAAGAAAAAGAAAATACTGAGCAACAGACTCAAAAGAAAAGTAAAACACTACTTTTTATCATTATTGGAGTCGTCATTCTTATGATAATCATAGGAGGGATTGTAGCTATGGCTATGCTTAGCGGGGGCAATGAAGATTCTCAAGAGCAATCACCCCAATCAACACCAGCACCTCAAAATATTCAGAAAAAATCTTTAAGTTCGACCTCTAGGCAATCTGACTATATGAATATAGGACCTCTTTATGCGATTCCTCAGCCATTTATAGTTAATCTCGTAACCCAAAGTGGCAGAAGATACCTTAAAGCCTCCATTACGCTCGAACTCAGCAATCAAAAGCTTCAAAACGAAATCAATGCTAAAGCCACCATCATTCAAGACACTATCATTGAGATCCTCTCATCAAAATCCATTGAAGAGATCGCAACCACAAAAGGTAAAGACAGATTAAAAGATGAAATCGCAAGTCGCATTAATGATTTTTTAATAGACGGGTATATCAAAAATGTCTTTTTTACAGATTTTGTGATCCAATGATTGGAATTGATATCGTCTCCATTTGCCGTATTGAAAAAAATCTTCAAAAATACGGCGAGGATTTTTTGAAAAAATTTCTTTCATCAGAAGAAATTAATCTTTTAAGAACCTCATCAGGCTTTAAATCTTCTAGTGTAGCAGGTTTTTGGGCTGCAAAAGAAGCTTGTTCCAAAGCTTTGGGCGTAGGAATAAGCGATGAACTCAGGTTTTTTGACATTCATTTATCAAAAACACCTAAAAATGCCCCTATCATCAAGCTTGAACCCAGCAAAAACAATGCTTTTCAAATCAAATCCATTGATCTAAGTATTAGTCACGATGGAGGATTTGCAATTGCTGCTGTAATTGTCAATAAAATTCAATGAGAAGCATACTGTATATATTCTCAAATAAAATTATGTCAAAAGCTTCTCAAGTACAGCACTCTGAACCAAATACATATATAAAAGCGTCCCTGCCACAATGCTTAAAATAGACATTTTAAATAAACACTGCAAAAGTGCAACGCATAAGAAAGCTGCTATCTCATTCAATCCATAAGGGATACTTGCAATATCTGTTTTCTTCAAACAATACACAATCAACATCCCCACAATCGCCCCAGGTAAAACCTTTCCTAAATAAAGCAAAAAATCAGGTGCGCGTCGCTTAGAATTAAAAATTACAAAAGGCAAAGCACGTGTCAAAATAGTCGCTAAGGCAATCACCAACACCATAACAATTGAATGCATCATTCATATTACTCCAATTTATTTTTCAACAAACCTAAAATAAAAGTCATTAAAATCATTGAGGGAAGTAAAAAATAATCCGCTCCAAACAAAAGCAAACAGCCAAGACTTCCAAAAATACCTATAATTGCAGGAATATGATTGGAAGTTGCTTTCCATTGATCAATAAATATCACGATAAAAATAGCTGTCATAATAAAGTCGATACCCTGTGTATCAAAAACGATTTTAGAGCCTATCAATGCCCCACTAACACACCCGATAATCCAATAGATGTGATTTAAAAGTGCGATAAAAAACATAAAATAAGTTTTATCAATTCCTGCAGAAGGTTTTTTAATATTTAAAAGTGCAAAAGTTTCATCAGTAAGCGAATGGATCATATATGGCAACTTCTTTCCCATCTTAGCAAATGCGCCCAACATACCCACTCCATAAAATATCTGCCTCGCATTCACCATCAAAGACAATAAAAATACGCTCCAAATCCCTGTTCCTGCGGCCAATAAACCCACAGCCACAAATTGCATCGCACCAGCATAAATAAATGTTGCCATAAAAAATGCCCAAACAAAATCATAGCCATTTTTCTGTAGCAACACCCCAAAAGCCACTCCCATAAAAAGATAACCCAGCATAATAGGAAGCGTATGTGGAAAAGCATCCTTCAATGCATTCAAAACTATTTTTCTATCCACGCAAATACTCCGCTTTTCTTCTGTTGGTTATAATCCCCACACATAAAATAATGGAACAAATGCACAACCCTAGCAACCAATAAAAATGATCCATTACTAAAGACAGATCCGCCCCCATTTGGTTCATTCTTACAAAAGCATTGATACCATGAAAAGCTGGAATAAAATGAACAAATCCAACTATAAAGCTTGGAAGCAACTCAACAGGCCAAATAAAACCCATCATAAAAATCAAAGGTAAAGAAGAAATCAAAATGATTTGCGTGGGAATCGCAGGTTTTTTTACAAGCAATCCAAGCAAAACACCAAAGCTAGCGCAACAAAAAATAAATACCAAAGCAAAGCACCAATACGAAACGATATCTGCGCCAATGTGGATTCCATACATTTGGAACAAAAATCCAAAATAAAATAAAAAAAACACAATATAAATCATAGAAAAAGCACATACTCTAGCTAACACAAGCTTTAAAGCAGAAGCCCTATTCCAATATCCTTGAATGCCTGCAAGATTCTTTTGATTTTGAGTTGCACCCAGTATCCCAGCTCCTGCAATCATTGTTTGATGCAAAATAAAAACTAAAATAGCTGCCAAAGCATAATTTATATAACCCACACTTGGATTAAACAAAGGAATGGAATCTCTCTCAATCAAATTCGTATCCTTAACCTTGCTACCTCCTTCTAAAAAAACTCTCCAAAGTTTGATTTTATCAGAAAGCTCCCCTGTAGCCCGAATAATCCCATCAATCACAGCTCCATAAATCAAAAAATACGATGCATTGGCAAAATAACTCAAATTACTTGGAATACCTCTATATACATCAGACTCAAACCCATTAGGGATCTCCAAAATTCCATAAATTTCCCCTTTTTCCAAAAGCTCTTTTGCCTTTTTCATTGAAAAAAGTACATAATCAACATCAACTTGCGGGGTTGAATGAACTAAAAAAATCAACTCTTTAGACAAAGAGCTATTATCTAGATCAACAACGGCAATTTTTTGAGAATCCACAATATCGTTTTTATAAGGGGAAGGATACAAAAAAGCATATAAAAGCGAACCCACCACTACGACAAAAACAACGGAAATATTTGTAAATATTGCCCTAAACTCTTCAAGTAGAACCCTTAAAAAACTCATTTTCCCGCCCTCAAACGATAGATCAATAATCCCAAAGGGAAAAAGAGTAAAAATGGCAACATCTGCACAATAATTTTTAAACTATATGCAGCATCAAGCCCATAATTAGCCTGCTGCAAATAAAGCTTCATAAAATATGAAATCGGTAAAATATGGCTCCAAAACAATGCAAACCCATCCATACTACTCTGAGGATAAGTAATCCCTGCAAATGCCAAACTTGGAGCAGTATAAGCTGCAATAACACTAACGGTTTTTGTGCAATCACGCAAAATCGATTGGAAGCAAATCACCATACCACTGATGCCTCCTGTCATCATTAAAATCCCTAAAAATAAAATATTATAATCCCCATTCAAAGCATAACCCAAAGCCTGAAAAGACTTCAGCATTCCAATTCCCCATAATGAAAAGATAACGACATTTATTACAAATCCAGCAATCACATCCTTAATCCCAGAAGCCTTTTCCAATAAGTTAAGCATCCCCAAAGCTGCCAAAATCTGCCACATACAAGGTAAAATTAATGTCAGTAAAAACTGCGCATAGCTATTATTGGGATTATAAAGCGCGTGAATTTTAGAAACAATAGGCATCGCTAAAGATTTCGCACTATTTAAATTAGATTTCTTTGCCAATCCCTTTGCAACATTCATTTTGGCATTTATAGTTGCAATCACTTGCAAAAAAGCACTATCTATTGATTTTCCAATCAATACAAATTGAGCATTATAATAAAAAGGAATTTTTGTCTTAACATCTATTTTCGTATTGCGTTCCAATCCTTCAGGAATGACTACAAGAGCATAAATTTTACCACTGCTCAAATCGCTTTTTGCCCCACGTAAAGAATTATAAACTCGGACAATGTTTAGTGTAGAGGTTGCATTGAGACTAAATTTTATCTCTGCACTCAAAGTGCTTTTATCTTGATCAACTATCCCAATGGGGAGTTTTTTAGGAAGCTCCATATAAAAAATACTATAGACTAAAAACCCTAAAAACAATGGTAAAACAAAACAAATTATCCCCAAGAACTTATTGTGCCACAAAGATTGGATCTGTTTTTTAAAACTATTCATTTCTCTTCTAACTTGACAACTACACTCATTCCAACCCGTAATCCTTCGATCTCTCCTATGGGTTTGGCCTCAATTTCAAAACTCTTCATATCATAACTCTCAGTGCTTGAGGTTGCTTTCCAAGTTGCAAAATCACCCATAACAGAAACATAATTGACCTTAAAATTAACATTTTTTCCCAAAGCGGGTATATAGCCCTGAAATTTTTGTCCCACTTGAAAGTTTTCAAGATACGATTCCGGAATACTGAGTTTAAGCCAAGCATCTTTTATATCTACTACAAGCACAACTGGAAATCCGCTAGGACTAAGCTCCCCACTATAAAGCAAAATATTACTGACTTCTCCATCAATTGGTGAATATGCTTCCACATCTTTAATGTAAGCTTTTACCTCATTCACTTGCCCCTCAGCAGCTCTCTCTTTCTCTGCTGCAGCTTTTTTGGTCTCTGCGCTTGCTCCATCTAAAGCAATCTTATATTGCTGGTAAGCGGTGCTTTCATTGTATTTGGCACTTTTGTAAGCGGCGTATGCTTCATCTCTTCTTTGCAAACTTGCCACGCCATTGTCATAAAGCCCTTGAATCCTCTTGTAAGTTTTTTCCGCCAAATCTGCCATAGCCTTTGAACTCTCCCATAAATCCCTAGCAGAAACAATAGTTTCTACCCTTGCGCCTTTTTGAGTCTCATCGCTCACAGCCTTTGCAGCCTCATAACCGGCTTCTGCTTGAGTGAGTTTTGCTTCAAGTTCAGGGCTTTTAATAGTATAAATCAAATCCCCTTTTTTAACCTTGTCCCCCTTTTTTACAAAGACTTGGTCTATTCTGCCTGCAAGCTTGGAACTCACGCTATATTCTCTAGCCCCGATTTGTCCTTGCAAAATCTGGGGTTTAGGCTTATAGGCAAGATAAAACGTAATTCCTAGCCATATTAAAATACCAAGCCCAAAAATCCCAACCAATAAAATCTGAATATTTTTTTTCATCTCACTCCTTACTCCTCAATTCTGATAATCATAAAACATATCTAAATGATTACTCAAGGCCATCAAATTTGCCAAAGAAGTAATGTATCTATAAGTAATAGTTTTTTGTTCGATCAAAACACTTGAAAGAGCATTTCTAGCATCTATAACCTGCGCACTAGTTCCCATTCCGTGCTTAAATGCTTGCTCTTGAAGCTTCAGATTTTCTCTGGCAAGCTCTATGCCTGAATTTAAACTTTCATATTCCTCAGCTGCTGCAATCACTTGCTTATAAGTTTTGCGAACCAAAAGCTCCATATCTTTTTGAGCTTGAACTTTTAAGGCGTCGACTTGGAGTTCGGCAAGTTTTGCAGCCTGATACTTCTGAATCCTCCCTTCAGGCGTGATTAAAGGCAATCTTGCCCCTATTCCGACATACCAATTCGGGATCATTCTATTCAAGATAGAATCCGGACTTTTCATTAAATAAGATCCAAAAAGCCCTACTTGGGGTAAAAACTTGCCCATTTCAAGTTTTTTGACCTCTTTGGCACTCAAAGATTTGTTCTCAAGTGTTTTCAACACCGGATAAGAATTCAAAGTTTCACTGACAAAAAAATCCGAATTTGGAAGTATCTTGGTATTATCTATAAGGAGTTTAGAACTTGGAAAAAGATCATCTTGAGAAGAAAGGATAGTATTGAAAGCCAGATAGGCAATATCCAAAGAATCTTTTGCTTCTTTAGTTTTATTTTTTGCTCGATCATAAGCTACTTGAGCGCTCAAAACTTCGATCCTAGCAATTTGTCCCGCCTTTTGCATTTTAATCGCGTTTTGGTAATGGTTATAATGCCCTTTTTGTATATCTTCAAAAACCTTTACAACCTCTTGATTTAAAACCACACCATAATAAATCCTGACAAGCTCCTCAAAAGTCGCTAATTTTTTAAGTCTCAAGGCCTGATCTGCATCCTTTGCACTCAAAGCAGCTATTTTACTTGCATAGATCCTTGCTCCACCCATATACAAAGGATAAACGATGTTTAAAGCCCCCATAACAATGTCTTGCTTAGAAAGAGGTATGGGCGAACCCAAAGTTTGAAAAAATCCCGAAAACTGAGGGAGAACGCCTGAAATCTGACTGAGCAAACTTTTATCTTGAATTAAATCCAACTCAATGGGCTTAGCCATATGCACATAAAATGCGGTAATATCAATACTGGGCAAAAATGAGAGCTTGGTTGCTGTGCTTAGCTTTTGTGCCCTTTGCACTCCAAATTCTTCAGACTTGATTCCCTCGTGATTTTTCAAGACCTTTTCCCACGCCTGCTTGATAGTAATCTTTCTATCGACCAAAGAAATAGAATCAGGATCAATATCTTGAGCAAATACGCAGATAGAACCGATGCAAAAAAGAAAAAGTATAAAAATTTTTTTCATCAATCAGCCTAACATTTTAAACTCTAAATTTGACTGACTATAATACACTTTTTATAAAAAATAATCCAATGCTTCAAAATTAAATCAAACATTGTTTAAAGATTTATGCATTTGATTTCCTTTTTACGCTTTTACTTTTAGATTTATATCCTAATATGCAAAATCAAAAGCAAGGAGAAGGGTCAAAACCTTATTTTTTGCTATCATTCTATAAAATGTTTATTTAAAAGGTATGGCTATGGTTTTTTTGCAAAAATTGTTTGAAAAACTACTTTGGAACTCAAGACTTTTTATCATTCTTGCAGTCGTACTTTCAATGGTAGGAGCAGTATTGCTATTTATTGTAGCAAGTATTGATGTCATCAAAGCCGTTATTAATACTTACAGATATTATCTCGGTTTGCTTGGACAAGAAGCTGATATTCATAATGTTCTTTTGCATACAATTGTTTCTGCAATTGATTTATATTTGATCGCAGTGGTTCTTTTAATTTTTTCTTTTGGTCTTTATGAACTTTTTATCCGAAAAATAACCATTAAGGATGAAAATAGTTCAAAAGTCTTGGAAATCCATACGCTTGATCAACTCAAGGATAAATTGGCAAAAGTCATTGTAATGGCTCTCATTGTGGCATTTTTTTCAAAAGTGTTAAATATGGGAATAACAGAATCTCAAGATATGGCTTATTTTTCAGTTTCTATCCTTGCCATCTGCGTGGGGCTTTATTTTCTACACAAACACTAAGGGTGTCAAATTTCCTTAGGTTCTATGTCAGATTGTTTAAAAATTTTACGCATTTTAAGCTTTTTAATCCTAGCTCCTTCCATACTTAAAACCTCAAATTCGCAATATTTGTCATTTACCCGATCACCAACGACTGGGAGCCTCCCAAGCAAACCAAAAACATATCCCCCAATTGTGACCTGCTCACATTCATCATCAAACTCTATATCCATTGCTTCTTCAACGCTTTCTAAATCCATCATCCCATCAAATTCGTAAGTATCTTCATCAATGCGGTGCATATCTTCTGTTTTTAAATCATGCTCATCAGAAATATCTCCCATAATCTCTTCAATAATATCCTCCATTGTAAGCAATCCTGCCGTCCCGCCATATTCATCAATCACAAGGGCAGTATGAATTTGTTCTTTATTCATTTTGATCAGTATCTGCGAAATTGAAGCGCTTTCAGGGACAATAATCATTTCCCTGACCAATCCTTTAAGATCGTGCTTATTTGAGTCAAAAACCGAACTTGTGAGTAAATCACGAATATGAATCATTCCAATAATATTATCCTTACTGCCTTCACAATAAGGGTATCGCGTATGGCGACTTTCCATAACGATCTGAATATTTTCTTCATAACTTTTCTCAGCATTCAAACAAATCATATCTTTTCTAGGAGTCATAATCTCTTTGGCGATAGTATCAGAAAAATCAACCGCGTTTTTGATGATTTCGCCCTCAATAGAATCAATGACACCCCCCTTCAAACTTTCCCCGACAATAATCTTAAGCTCCTCTTCAGAGTGAGCACTATCACTTTCTTTAGCAGGCTCTATGCCAATCCTCTTTAAAAAGAATGCGGCCAAAATATCAAAAAGTCTGATGACAGGATAAAACACAATCCAAAAAGAATACAGAGGTCTTGCTACAAAAAGTGCAGATTTTTCAGATTTAGCAATCGCAACTGACTTTGGAACAATTTCTCCTAAAACCACGTGCAAAAGAGTAATAAAAGTAAAAGCAACAATAAAGCTAATGGTATGGAGCAAAATAGGATTAGTTCCAAAAAGCTTTTCAAAAGGAATACTAAGAAGATTAGCAACAGCAGGCTCTCCTATCCAACCAAGCGCCAAAGACGAAAGCGTAATACCTAGCTGAGTAGCACTTAAATAGGTATCAAGCTGATGTGAAATCTTTAAAGCCAACTTCGCATTCAAGCTACCCGTTTTGGACAACTCTTCAAGTCTAGATTTTCTCACCTTGACAATTGCAAATTCAGAAAGAACAAAAAAACCATTTAAAAATACTAAAAATATAGCAAAAATAAACATCAAAACCGATTCATACGGGTCCAAACTAATACTCCTTAATTGAGCGTAAAACGCATACTACTTGTGGATTATAGAAATATTTTAGCATAAAAATATATCCTAACGATTTAAAGTTCAGGTCCCACTGCCATCACGATAAAATAAACTATAGCTCCCAACAATGCAGAAACAGGCACGGTGATGATCCAAGAAGCAACGATTTTATTGATGGCACTTCTTTTGACCAATTCATTTTTATAGACTTTTTTAAGTGATTTTTTTTCTTTTTTATTTAAATTCGGCAAAGGAGATTTTTTACTCATTTTTTTCAGACTTTCCAACATTGCACCTTTTCTCTTAACGCTCGCTTTGTTAAATTTATTTAAAAATTCCTCGATAGCTTTTGAATCTTTCCCATTATGGGCGCTAATGATAGTTTGTTGCATTTCATAGTATCTTTTCTTGAGATATTCCCTTAAAAAACCTACTCCAAAAACCGCTCCAATAGCAATATGTGTTGAACTCACCGGCAACCCTAAACCAGAAGCTGCCAAAACGGTTAAAGCTGCCGACATTGCAATACAAAAAGCCCTCATCTTATCTAATTCAGTGATCTCGCTCCCAACAGTTTTAATCAATTTGGGTCCATAAAGTGCAAGTCCCAACGAAATTCCAAGCCCACCCACAATCATAATCCACAAAGGCACACTAGCAGTCTTTCCAACGCTTTCAAGACTACCCAACGCCTGATTAATGGCTGCCAACGGACCAATTGCATTGGCGACATCATTTGCCCCGTGTGCAAAGCTCAATAAAGCAGCTGCAAAAACTAAGGGAATCGTAAAAAGAACATTGATATCTTCCTTTGTATTTTGAAGCGTATCAGCCTTTTTGCACACAAGCGGTTTAACGATAACATACACAACCAAAGCCAATAAAAAACTTGCACCCAATGCAAGGGAAAAATCAATTGAATAAACTTTTTTTAATCCTTTTAAAATTAAATACAATCCAAATGACCAAGTCATTATAAAAATAAGAATCGGCACGACTTTTTTGGCAGCGAGCTTTTTATTTTGCTTATAGGTAATCGTCTTTTTAATGACCATTAAAAAAATCATTGCAATCAAAGCTCCCATCAAAGGAGAAATGATCCAACTCGCTACAATACTTCCAAAAGCTGCCCAATTTACCACGCCTAAACCGCTCGCAGCAACCCCTGCCCCTAAAATTCCCCCAACTATTGAATGCGTTGTCGAAACAGGAGCTCCAACCATTGTGGCCAAATGCACCCATATAGCTCCTGAAACCAAAGCTGCAATCATTACGCCTACAAAAATTTTAGGATCAGCAATGCTAGATGGCTCTACAATGCCTGATTTAATCGTATCTACAACCTCCCCGCCAGCTATGATGGCACCTGCAGCCTCACAAACTGCTGCAATGGCAATAGCACCCATCAGTGTAATAGCTTTAGACCCCACAGCAGGACCCACGTTATTGGCAACATCATTTGCACCAATGCTCATTGCCATATATCCCCCGATAATTGTTGTAAAAACTAATAACAAAGGATTTGAAGTATTTCCAAAATAAAGTGCGATAATAGAAATAAATATCGCAAAAAGCATCACAATGCCGATTTTTAAGCTCTCTTTTTGAATTTTTTTACTTGCTTTTTGAAACTGATTGATGTCTTTGATTTCCACAGTCGGTCTCCAACCTTACAGAATTTGGATTCATCATACCAAAAAGTTCAATAAAGAAAACTTAGTTTTTTCTCAAACCAAACATCATAGATATAAGATTTTATACCTTGATTTATAGAATAATTTGCAAAATTTTATTCAATAAATCACATTCATCCTGTAAAATTCCATTTGCAAAAAAATAAAAACTTATGATATAAAACAATCTCAAGCTTAATTGCAAGGAGAAGCCATGTTCCCATTTAGTGATGAAGAACTTAAAAAACCTGTAGAAAAATCCATTCAAAAAATTCGTCCTTCCCTTACACTTGATGGCGGGGACATCACCATACTTGGAATTAAAAATTCAAAAGTATATGTTCGTCTAGAAGGGGCTTGCAAAAACTGTTCTTCAAGTTCAAACACTCTAAAATACGGCATAGAAAAACAATTAAAAGAAGATATTCACCCCGACCTTGAGGTTATTAACATCCCTTATGGAAAAGAAGAAAATTATCCCAGATTTTAAAGGAGATTTTGATGGAAAATGCATTTCAAATCAATAATAATCCTAAAAAACGAACCCTTATTTACAAAGGCTTTAAAGCTTTTGCAAACGGAGAATACAAAAAAGCTTTATTTTTTTTCTCCGAAGCACTTTTTTTAGACAAAGATGATCTAAATGCCAAAATTGGTCTATTATTATCAGATATGGCTACAGATTTTCCTAGAGAAGCCTATGGTTTCTACGAGCTTTATCAAAATCTCATCAATACCCAACCACGAGCTGCAAGAACAAAAGTGCAAAAACAAATTTTGGACATCATCAAGTCTTTTGATGCCAACTTAAACAAGATGTCCAATCTCATTTATGATGAAGATTCCATTAAGGCTGAAAGCATTGATGGAATCTTGTATAAGGATTTTAAGCAAATGTGCCAAAATAAAAACTTCAAAGAAATATTTCAAAATTTGATGTTTAGCACTAAAATCATTTTTACGAGCAAAAATGATTTTTATGACTTTTTAGACCTTTTAGTAGAAAATGATTTTTATGAAATGTCCATCAGTTATATTGAAAATATGCGTAGTTTCACTCTTTATGATAAAAAGATCAATGAAATTCTCCAAAAGGCGGTCGAAAAACAAAGTGAAAATACAAAAACAAATTAATTATAACCACAAAAAATATTCTTTTTTAAGCGACGATTCTAGAGATGCTCTAAATGATGCAGATGTCTTGTTTGTGCGCACAAAACAAAATGTTGCTTTTGCTTATGAAGTGGAAGATAAAAGGCTTGATATTTTAAACGTGCAAGATTTAAAAAACTACTTCGCACTCACGCCTAAAATTATCGGAATTACAGGCACCAATGGCAAAACTACAACGGCTGCTATTATTTATTCAATTTTACTTGATATGGGTTATTCGTGCGCTTTACTTGGGACAAGGGGTTTTTTTGCCAACGACAAACAAATCAAGCCAAAAGGGCTTACAACGCCTGGTATTTTAGAACTCTATGAAGACATTGAAAAAGCTGCGTCTTTAAACTGCGAATACTTTGTTATGGAGGTCAGCTCCCACGCCATAGAACAAGAACGCATAGCAGGGCTTGAATTTTGTGCCAAAATTCTCACCAATATCACAAGCGACCATTTAGATTATCATAAAACTTTAGAGGAATATATTCGAGTTAAAAATAGCTTTTTCAATGATACGACACTCAAAATCATCAATCGCGACGAACCTAAAGCTTTCTTTAACCCCCAAAATGCTTATGGTTACGCAGTCACTTCAAAAACCAACTTAAGTGTCAGTGCCTATTGTGTAAATCAAGGTATCAGTGCTCATTTAATTTGGAAAGAAGATATGAGAGGGACCTTAAATGAAGAAACCTTAATTGATTCCTCTCTTTATGGTCTGCACAATCTTTACAATATCTTAGCAGCACTTGCGTGCATCAAATGCCTTACAAAAATTCCCCTAAAAGATATTGCTAAAAATCTCTCAAACTTTGCAGGTGTAAGTGGCAGAATGGAAGTAATTTCACAAAATCCTCTCATCATCATAGATTTCGCCCACACTTATGATGGAATGAAGCAAATTTTTGAAAGCTTTAAATCAAAAAAAATCTCTGTAGTTTTTGGAGCCGGCGGAGATAGAGATAAAAGCAAGCGTCCGAAAATGGGTGAATGTGCCTATAATTATGCCCAAAAGATTTACATCACTTCAGACAACCCACGCTCAGAAGATCCAAATGAAATCATCAAAGACATTCTTCAAGGAATCCCCAAAGACCATTCTCGACCTATAATTACTGAGCCAGATAGAAAAAAAGCTATTCAAATGGCAATCAAAGAACTTTTAGATGATGAAATTCTACTGATCTTAGGAAAAGGCGATGAAACTTATCAAATCATCGGTCAAAAAAGCCATCATTTCGATGATAGAGAAATTGCTAGAGAGTGCCTTACTAAAGTTTAAATTTTAAGCCCAAACCCGTTAAAATATCCAAAAAA
Organism: Helicobacter sp. 12S02232-10; assembly: GCF_002272895.1. Classification (NCBI taxonomy): domain Bacteria; kingdom Pseudomonadati; phylum Campylobacterota; class Epsilonproteobacteria; order Campylobacterales; family Helicobacteraceae; genus Helicobacter; species Helicobacter sp. 12S02232-10. The sequence continues at coordinate 120,409 of NZ_MLAQ01000004.1, read as the reverse complement.
ATCAAGGAGTTTTAATGGATACTCTAAAAAAAGCTGGTTTCAGTCTGTGGTGCGATTTTATCGAAAGAGATTTTTTGGAAAATAAATTCAAGACTTTATTGCAAAATAATTCTATTGATGGAGCCACAAGCAATCCAAGTATTTTTGCAAACTCTATTGTGACCTCGCCTGCCTATAAAAATCAGCTAATTTCCCTCAAAGGCAAAAAAGCTAAAGATATGTATGAATCGCTTGCCCTTACTGACATCAAAAAAGCTGCATCCATCCTCAAACCCTTATGGGAAACAAATCAAAACAATGGCTACATCAGCATTGAAATCGATCCACTTTTGGGGGAAGACGCAATAAAAAGCATCGATGAAGGAAAAAGACTTTTTAAAACCCTTGATGCTCCAAATGTAATGATAAAAATTCCTGCCACAGAAGCAGGTTATGAAGTGATGAGCGAACTTTATAAAAACAATATTCCAATCAATGCAACTTTAATATTTTCTCCAAAACAAGCCAAAACCTGCTCTGAAATCTTTAAGAATGCCAAAAATTTTTCTTGCAATCAAAATCGTGCCGTCATCAGTGTTTTTGTATCTAGATTTGACCGCATCGCTGATTCTGTTTTAGAAGAAAAAGCGCCTGATTTAAAAACAAAAACAGGCATTTTAAATGCAATGGAATGCTATCGTCTCATAGAAGAAAATAATGATCCTTTCACCCGCACGCTCTTTGCTTCAACAGGTGTAAAAACTTCAGAATTGCCCAAAAGTTACTATATTGATGCTCTATTACTGCCCCATTGTATCAACACTGCACCACTAGATTCTATAGAAGCATATTTGCAAACCAAATCCCATACTCTGAAAAATCCTTTAGACAAGGAAGAAATAGAAAAACAAATGCAAAAAATAACAAATGCAGGGATTGATATGCCCACCCTTTCTGACTCCTTAATGAAAGATGGAATGGAAGCGTTTATAAAATCTTTCGAAGACTTATTGCGCTACATCTCAGCATAAAACTTAATCATATTATTAAAAACTTTAAGGGTTTTTTAGATAGAATAAAAGCTTTAAATTACAATAAATAAAGGAAAGACTAAAATGCTAGAAGGAATAATTAGAGAGAGTATTTCAAAGGCAAATACCAAAGCCTTAAGGAATGATGGTTATCTAATTGCCAATATTTATGGCAAAGGCGTTGCAAATATTCATTGCGCTTTTAAAATGAACGACTTTATCAAAACACTCAAGACAAAAACAACATTGATTTTCCCAGTCAAAGTCGGTTCTCAAACCCTTGAAGTCGTTGTTCAAGAATATCAAAAAGACCCCGTGAGTAGCAATATCGTTCACGTTGATCTTCTTTTAGCTCAAAAAGGTATTGTTTCAAAATACAAAGTCCCTGTAAAAATCAGTGGAATCCCTGTAGGTCTAAAAAATAAGGGTGTTCTATTGCTCTCCAAAAAGCGAATAACTGTAGAAAGTGCTCCTGAAAATTTGCCCGCAAGCTATGATATTGACGTGTCTAAACTTGATGTAGGTGACTCTGTTTTAATCAGAGATTTAGCCGAAACTTCCAAAGTGAAAATTATTGAAAATCCATCCGTTGCTGTTGTGGGCGTGATCAAAGCCAAGTAAATAATGGCGCCTCTTCTGATTGCCGGTCTAGGGAATCCCGGCGCTAAATACGAACATACAAGGCACAATATCGGTTTTGAAATTTTAGATTTTCTTGCCTTAGATTTACAAATTCATTTTGATTTTTTTTCTAAATTCAATGCTCAAATTGCAAAATACTCTTCAAAAGATGTTTTTTTGCTCAAACCTCAAACGTTTATGAATCTCTCCGGTGAAGCTATTGCCCCTATGATGAAGTTTTATAAAATCGATACCCTGCTTGTCATTCACGACGATCTTGATCTCCAACTCGGTTGCATACGCTTCAAAAAGGGTGGATCTAGTGGCGGGCATAACGGATTAAAATCCATTGATTCGCTTTATGGAAATGATTATTATCGCCTCCGATTTGGTATCGGCAGAAATGCAAAAATTCCTGTTATAGATTATGTATTGCAAAATTTTAGTCCGCAAGAATACGAAAACAAAACCCTAATGCTTGAACACTCTAAACAGGCTTTAAAATTTTTTATACAAAACAAAGATTTTACCTCCCTGCAAGAACGCTTCACCAAAAATATCAAAAATAAGGCTTTATGATGGTATTTCGATTCGTGGGATATTATTATCTGAAATATGTTCTAATCATTTTTTGCGCACTCGAAATGTTTTTTATCAGTATTGACAGCCTTAAATATGTCGATAAATTTCCCGATTCTGCAAATCTTGCCATTCTATTCTTTGTCTATGATGGGCTTTATGCCCTCAATTATACACTCCCCATATCCCTGCTTTTAGGATTGGTGATTTTCTATATCAGTATGATTAAATCCAACCAATACACAGCCCTGCTGGCAATCGGTTTTTCTAAAAAAGCCGTGCTAAAACCGATTTTAATCATTAGCCTGTTATTTAGTCTTGCATATATCGGTTTAAACGCCACACCCTTTGTATATGCCCAAGAAAAGGCAGAAGCGATTATTTATCAAGGCAATTTTTCAAATACAACCGAAGATTTGTTAGTAAAATACGGGCAAGACTATGTTTATTTTGGCAAAATTTATCCTATTTTACAAAAAGCTCAAAATATCAAGGTCTTCCAACTTAAAAACAATCTTTTAAGTTCCTTTACACAAGCAGATACCGCTTATTTTGAAAATGGCTACTGGGTACTTCAAAACGCAAGTATTGCAACTCTTCCCCAAAACTTTCCACTTGGAAGCAAAGGGCTTGAAATCCAACATCTTCAAGAATTAAAAATCCTAAAAGGCTTCCGTCCAAAAGTCCTAGATACGATTTATCAAAACAAACCCTCAGTATCAATCGTAGATGCAATACAATCGATATTGATTTTGAAAAATCAAAACGCAGGGAGTGAAAAAGTGCGGGCTATGCTTTACAGTTTCATTTTTATCCCCTTCTTTGTGCCATTAACAGCAATGATCATAGCCTATTATACTCCAAGCTTAGCTAGGTATGGCAATTTAGCTTTATTAAGCTTTGAATTTATTGTAATTTCACTTGTCATCTGGGGACTATTTTTCGCTCTTGGAAAACTAAGTATCAGTGGATTGTTTTTACCTGAAATTGGAATTTTAATGCCTTTGATTATTCTTGGCTTTGCAGCATTTTGGCATTTTGGAAAAATCAATAATCGAACTTGAATTTAAAAGATGAATTTCTTCATCTTTTAAATTAACTATGCAAATGGGAATTATCTTGAGTAGGCTGGATATTTTTATTGTCTGCAAGTTTTTCTTCTTCAACCCTTTTTAAAAATTCAATCAAAGAAAGCGAAGCTCTGACATAAGCTTTAGCACTGAATGACTCAGGATCAAAAAACACGATAGGCTTCCCAGTATCACCACCTTCTCTTACCTTTGGCTCTAAAGGAATTTCTGCAAGAATTTTTGTTTGATATTTGTCTGCAAGAATTTTGCTTGTTCCCTTTCCAAATATATCATATTCGCTCCCACAATTAGGACAAATAAACCCGCTCATATTTTCAATCACTCCTGCAATAGGAATATGAAGCTTAACAAACATATCCAAACTTCGGGAGCTATCATCTAAACTTACCTGCTGGGGCGTGGTAACTGTAATCCCTGCACTAACCGGAACGCTTTGAGCCATACTCAATTGAGCATCGCCAGTTCCTGGAGGCATATCAATCACCAAAATATCCAAAGCACTCCACACCACATCAGTTAGCATTTGCTCAATTGCACGCATTAGCATTGGTCCACGCCAAATCAAGCTTTGTCCCTCTTCATACAAAACGCCCATACTCATCATCTCAACACCAAAAGCTTTCAAAGGGATGAGTCGTTTGCCACTGGAATCGACATTTGGTTTGGCCGTGTTAAGACCAAGCATTCTGGGAATATTTGGGCCATAGACATCTGCATCCAACAATCCGACTTTTTTACCTTGCTGGGCTAAGGCAATGGCAATATTTGCACTTGTAGTGCTCTTACCCACACCCCCTTTGCCTGAACTTATCATTATAAAGTGTTTGATTTGGGGTGCAAGATTTTTAATACTAGGGGTTTTTGACTGGGGTTTGGGTGGGGTTTTGATATCAATATGAAATTCTTTAACTCCAAGACTAAGGACTTTTGCCCTTATTTCTTCTTCAAGCTGTTTAGAAACTTCTGGAGCACTTGATGGAATGTCAAGCAAAATGCCAAGCTTCTCTTGATGAAGCGTAATATTTTTGACAAAACCAAAACTCACAATATCTTTTTCAAAATTAGGATATATCACTGTTTTTAATATTTCTAACACATTATCTTGCGTAATCATTTTCTTCCTTTTATAAAATTATGAAACCCTTATAATCAATAAAACCTTAATCATAAATAAACTCTCTAGACGATTGATGCAAAATGCTTTTGAATGCCCCATTTCTAATCTCCAAAATACCAAAATCAACATAATTTATTTTATTAAATAATTTATATTTATTAAAATAAATTATTCATAACTGATATATATTTAATTAAAAATATATTAGTTACTAAAATATTAACAATAAGTCATAGAATGTATTTAAATAAATTTTCAAATTTTATTTTAAGGATAAAAATATGTCAAACAATCAAAAAGATTTTCTTTATCTGCCTTTGATTATTGTGTGTCTAGCGCAAATAGGAGCTTCAGGAGATAATTCAGTGGTTTCTTTAGCAACTGGACAATTTGTCTCAAAGCTTCACGCAACAATGGATAAAGTCCAACTCGCTAATGTTATTTATAGTCTTTTAGCCGGATCTTTGATGGTGTTTGGCGGTATGCTTGGTATCGCCAAAGGATTTAAAAAAGTTTTTTTAATGGGGGTATTTTTGGCATTTTTAGGCGAAATAGTTGCAGTGGTTGCCCCTAATATCAATATCCTCAATTGGGGTGCTAGGCTTTTAACCGGTCTTGGAGCAGCTTTTATGATTCCAAGCGTTTTAGGTATCATTGTCAGTCTTTTTAATGGACCTGCAAGAGTTGTAGCCTTTGGTGCAGTGGGTGCTGCCACAGGAGTGGCTGCAATCATTATGCCGCTTGGAGCAGGCTTGATTATGGACCATTTTGGTTATAAAGTCGCTTTTTTGATTTTAGGATGCTGGTTTTTGGTGGTGTTTATTTTAGGCTTAATGGCTATTCCATCCATACAAAAAAGTCCGATGAGAGTTGATTATGCCGGCACGTTTTTTGCATTCATTGGGCTTGTATGCTTCATATTAGGGTGTTCAAAAATCTCTGTGTGGGGACTTATCTCCCCGCTAGAGCCACCCTTTTTATTTTTGGGAATCTCCCCTGCACTACCCTTAATTATTCTAGGTATGATTATTGTCGCATTGACATTGGTATTTGAAAACCATACCGAAAAATCTACAGGAGCTGCTCTTATCCCACAATCTTTTATCCGAACGAGGCAAGTCAGGAATGGATTGTATGTAACTGGCTTGATATTTATGATGTTTGGAGCGGTATTTTTCTTCATTCCTGCTTGGATTATGATAGTTGCGCAAGAAAGCAGTATGCTCTCTGCCATAGCAGTTGTTTGTACAGCTATACCGATGATTGTGCTTTCTTTGCTTTTGCCTAAAAAATTCGCTTATCTTTCCCCTAGAAATGTTTGTCTTTTCTCTGGAGTTTCTACTTTGGTAGGGTGTTTGATTTTAATTTATTCATTAAAGATTGGCGGGTATGAGAGTTTGGGACTTTATCTCGGACTTGCTTTTATCGGTGTAGGCGTGGGAGGATTTTCTTCCCAAAGCGCAATGATTGTCTCTGCAGTATTAAACCCTAGAGATGCAAGCCAAAGTGGAGGGATTCAAGCTTCTGTAAGAAATATTTGGCAAGCAGGAGGTGTGGCGATCGTGGGAACCGTGTTTTTATTCTCTCTCACAAGTATTTTTAAAGCCAATATTGCGCAAAGTAATATGCCTGAAAATATCAAAACTTCCATTGAAAATATGAAAATTATCAATTTAGTCAGAACGTCAGAAATAATACAAAAATTGCAAAATTCAGGCATTCAAAACCTAAATGACTCATCAACAAACAAAATTATCCAAATATACAATGACACCACTTTAAAATCAGGAAGGCTAGCATTATGGGCACTCTTTATCCTAGTGGCATTACATATTCCAGGGTTTTTTGGGATTCAAAAAAACGGTTGGACGCAAAAATCCGACTCAAAAAATAAATCTTAATACAAAGGAGAAAAAATGAGATTTAATGATATTGATTATGGCTTAATCGACTTAAATAAGCCAGTAAAAGTATTTTGTGCCAAAAAGGTTATTACAATGGATGAAAATAGACCTGAGGCTGAAGCGATCGCAATTCAAGATGGATATATTGTAGGCGTAGGTAGCAAAGAAAGCGTACTTAGGGGACTCAAAGTCAGAGAAATTCAATTTGAAACGGATATGCAATTTGAAAATTATTACATTTATCCAGGATTTGCCGAACACCATATGCACCCTCAAATTATGGGTAGTTTTATGACAGGGGGCAACTATATCGGATTCACGGACAGAACAACTGCTGAAGGCGGAATACTTCCGGGTATTCAAAGTATAGAAAAGCTCAAAGCTCGTATCAAAGAATTGGTTGTCCAAAATGAAGAAAGACTGAAAAAAGGTGGGAATGAATGGCTGAATTGTTGGGGTTTTGACCCATTAATGCTTCAAGATGCAGATGTGACTAGAGACGTACTTGATGAAGTGTGCAAAGACTACCCGCTTTGTATTTATCACGCTTCAGCTCATATTATGAATTTGAATTCAGCAGGTCTCAAACTTGCCGGTTATGACAAACTCCCGCCAAGTCCTTTTTTACCCCGCTATGAAGATGGCAGAATTGATGGGACGATTGAAGAGCCTGAGATGATGCGTTACGCCTTTGAAGCAGGGGCTTCCCGACTTGATTATTCTTTGGAAGGAATGATTAAGGCAAGTGAGGTTTCTACAAAAATTGCTCGCATTAAAGGATGTACATCTGTAACCGATAAGGGAACTAATTTTCCCCTCACTCCCAAAGATATTGCCTCTAGGGCTTGGGTAAGTGCAAGAGATCAAAAAAAGATCCATACACGTGTCAATATGGAAGTATGGTTCAATACCGTTGATGTATGGGACTACAAGGGAAAAAAAGGCTGGGATGCCATCAAGGAAATTCAAAACGAGAAAGACCCACGACTTAGCGTCGGAAATTTTAAAATCCTCATAGACGGTTCAATTCAAGGTTTTACGGCAAATTTATTACCCAATTGTTGCTACATCAAACCAGGAAAAGAAAACGGGCTATTAACAGTCGATGAAGATCATTTGGTCAAGCTTATCAAAATAGCTGAAGAACACGGAATGAGTGTTTCTGTCCATACCAATGGTAACGGAGCGACTGAGGCAGTCATCAATGCGATTGAAAGAGTCAGAAAAGAAAGTCCAAGCATCGGCTTCAGACATTCTATGGAACATTGCCAATTGGCTACAGAAAATCAATTTTGGCGTATGGCAAAACTTCACATTACTCCTAATCTTTTTACGAATCACCTGTATTATTGGGGCGATGCACACGCAAAATACACCGTTGGCGAACACGGCGTGCGCCATATGGACGCATGCAGATCAGCCCTAAGATACGGACTCAAAATTGGTATGCATTCTGATGATGTCGTCACAGAAGTTTCACCACTCTTTACAGCTTGGTGTGCAACAAATCGAAAATCACTTTCAGGCAAAGTCTATGGAGAAGATCAATGCATCAGTGTGGCTGAAGCAATGCGTGCAATCACGTACAATCACGCTTGGTTAGCCCACCAAGAAGACGTAAGGGGCAGTATTGAAATGGGCAAATGGGCTGATTTCACCATCCTTGAAGAAGAAGCTACTGAAGATAAAAAAGAAAGACTCAAAGATATCAGAATCATCGGTAGTGTGATTGGTGGTGATGATATTTTTATTAATGGCAGGAATTAAGGCTTATTGAGTACCCCTCATTAAGCCTTAGAATCATTGATATAATGAAATTTATTATATTATTCATTTTATTCATTTCCTGTTCGCACGCCTTTAGCTATAAATTTTATGGCTCGGCTTTAAGTTTTTCAAAGCTAGGATTCAATCATAGCAAAATCGACTTGCAAAAAGGAAAATTTCCTACTGAATCCTATTCTTTTTTAGATGCAGGAATGCGATTTGATCTTGATCTTGACTATGGGTTTAACGCAGGGATTGGAGGATATGTCGGAGGCGTCGCGTTTGATGGAACCAAGTTTGTCAAAACAACGGAGGGAGATTTTCTAAATCCCAATGGGGTTATTTATAACCTATTTGGCTTCTGGACAGGTTCAAACGCTACAGGTGTTGCGAGTTCGCGTACAGCAAAATATTATTCCTTAACAGAAGCCAATATCGGCTATAAATATTTAAATCGGATAGATCTTAAACTGGGACGCTTTAAACTCGGAGGAGATTTAGGAACAGATTGGCTGACTTCTTACGTACAAGGAGTGGGAATTTCAAGCAGAATTATTCCCGATACTGCGCTTTGGTTTTTTGCAATCAATAAAAGAGCTTTTGTAGGAGGTTCTTGGTTTAAAGATTTTAAATACATCAATCCAAATCTCCCTTTTGATAATGGTAAAGGATTTTATATTTATGCTGGAGGCGTAAATATAAGGCATAAAAATATCAATCTAAACGCCTATATCTATGCCCAAGATTCACGATTTATTGCACCAGGTTTTCGCTTCAAATACGATACAAAGCCTGATTTCAATTCACAAGGATTCCGTTCCAAAACAGAATTATTGGGATTATTTATGACGCATTTCAAACCTGGGATGAGAAAAACCACAGGATTTAATAATTACGCAATCGGAACGACAGGATTGCCTGATAGTTATTTTCAAATCGGTTCAAATTCATCTCTCCCCCATATTGGTAAAGGTGGCATTAGCTTGATGTTTAAACAAACATTTTATATCAATGCATACAATTTTGGATTTCTAGTATATAAGAATTTTGGCAATCCAAATGAATTCTTAGGAAGTATTGGCGATCCTACAGGTTATGACAACTGGAACAATAGCATTTATGATAGCTCCACTTGGAATAATATGTTTAGGCGAGATTCTTTAAGTGGATTTTTATTCCTAAACAACTCATTTGGAAAATTCAGCTACGGATTTTTAGGTCGCATCACACACGCTCCTAGGGCAAATGAACAAGCTTTAAGCCTTAGTGTGAATTATTTGTTTTTTCACAATACAAACGCTGGATTTATCCTCACTTACTACAACAATACGACCTTTAAAGGCTATACTCTAGGATTGCCCCCACAAGTTGTTACACTTAAAAATACTCTCTCTCAAGACAGAAGCTTTATTCAAACCTATATCAATTACAATTTTTAATGTTTAAGCTTGTATCTCTTGGATGGGATCTTGCGAATATTCTTTAAAAATATCTTGACTAATTTTATAGCTGCAAAATTTTGGTCCGCACATTGAGCAAAATTCAGCTTCTTTAAAAACTTCTTGAGGAAGCCCTTCATCGTGATACTCTCTTGCTCGCTCAGGATCTAAAGCAAGCTCAAATTGCTTATTCCAATCAAAACCATACCTCGCATCACTCATCGCATCATCCCTATCTCTTGCCCCTATCCTGCCCCTTGCAATATCGGCTGCGTGTGCTGCTATCTTATAGGCCAAAATGCCTTCTCTGACATCTTTGGCATTAGGCAACCCTAAATGTTCTTTTGGGGTCACATAACATAACATTGCTACCCCTTTCCAAGCTGCTACGCACGCCCCAATAGCACTTGCAATATGATCATATCCTGCTGCAATATCTGTCACCAAAGGTCCTAGCACATAAAAAGGAGCTTCATTGCAATATTCTTTCTGCAATTTAACATTGCGCTCAATTTGATTTAAGGGTACGTGTCCAGGACCTTCAATCATCACTTGCACATCAGCATCATAAGCCCTTTTTGCAAGCTCACCCAATACTTTCAATTCTGCAAATTGAGCTGCATCACTTGCATCAGCCAAACAACCTGGACGCAAAGAATCCCCCAAACTTAAGCTTACATCGTATTCTTGACAAATTTTTAAAATCTCATCATAAGCCTCATAGAAAGGATTTTGCTTGTGATAGTGCATCATCCAGCTTGCCATCAAACTCCCACCTCGACTGACAATACCCATTTTTCTCCTACTCACATAAGGCATATGCTCTAACAAAAACCCGCAATGAATCGTAAAATAACTCACCCCTTGCTCAGCTTGCTTTCTCAATACTTCAAGCATCACTTCAATATCAAGCTTCATTACATCATTTTTAACATCATGAAGAATCTGATACATAGGAACGGTTCCGATTGGCACGCTTGAAGCTTGAATGATGGCTTCTCGAATCTTATCTAAATTGCCTCCAGTAGAAAGATCCATTACCGTATCTGCGCCATATTTAATTGAGACTTTTAATTTTTCAACCTCTTCATCAATCGAATTGATAATAGAAGAACTTCCAATATTTGAATTGATTTTGGTTCTTAGTGCCACTCCGATACCCATTGGCTCCAAATTCATATGATTGATATTAGCTGGAATGATGAGCCTACCTTTTTGCACTTCTTTACAAATGCTTTCTGCACTCAGGTTTTCTTTATTGGCAATGTATTCCATCTCCGGAGTAATGATCCCTTTTTTAGCATAATGCAATTGTGTCTTGATCTTATCACTCTTACGTTGTTCTACCCATTCTTTTCTCATATCTGCTCACTTTCATTATAATATATTTTTAATATTTTTTAATTATACACAAAACCTTGTAACAAAAATTTCAAAACAAACAAAATATAAGCTTTTAAAAATACTGAAATAGTGTATAATTTAGTAACAAGTTTAGATACATAGGAGTTAAACCCAATATAATGGAAAACAATCTGAACATATCCCTAATCATAATGGCAGCGGGAACTTCAAGTCGCTTTTGCTCCCAAATGTCTCCTAATCACAGAATCAAAAAGCAATGGTTGCGTCTAGGGCATACTCCTTTGTGGGAAAAAGTAGCAAATGACCTTGCAAAGCTTTATGATTTCAAACAAATCATTCTTGCAATATCTAAAGAAGATTTTGCCTATGCGAAAAAAATTTATGATTACAAATTCGTGTGCGGAGGGAAAACGCGTCAAGAGTCTGTTCAAAATGCCTTAGAATATATTCAAACCCCGCTTGTACTTATTAGCGATGCAGCCAGATGGAATCTAGATGAAAATGTTTTTAAAAATCTTCTAAATGCCTTGAATGAAGATACCGACTGCGTCGTGCCCTATTTAGAAGTTCCTGATACAGCAACTTATGAAGGGCGCTACATCGAAAGAAACTCTCTGAAATTGATCCAAACCCCACAACTTTGCCGTACTCAAAAACTCAAAGATGCACTCACAAAAGGCAATTTCACCGATGAAAGTTCAGCCATTTGGACAAATGGAGGAAAAATCGCTTATATCAAAGGCAGTTCCAAGCTTGCTAAACTTACTTATGAAAACGACTTGAATGCACTAAAAGAATTGCCCAATCCCTCTAAAGAAATTTTTTGTGGCAGCGGATTTGATGTTCATGCATTTGAAATGAATAAAAAAATGATCCTTGGAGGGATAGAGATAGAATCGGATTTTGGCTTTAAAGCTCATAGCGATGGTGATGTTTTGCTTCACGCGCTCACAGATGCCATACTTGGAGCAATTGGAGGGGGAGATATCGGAGATTGGTTTCCTGATACAGACGAAACGCACAAAAATGCTGATTCTAAGCTCTTGCTTAAACAAATTTATGACTTTGCCATCAGTATAGGGTTTGAAATCATCAATGCTGATATTACTATTTACGCTCAAATCCCTAAAATAAGCCCTTACAAATCAAAAATACGCCAAAGTGTTGCAGAAATTCTCTACACCGACAAATCCCGTATCAATATCAAAGCCACAACAACTGAAAAACTTGGATTTATTGGCAGAAAAGAGGGGATTGGAGTAAGTGCAAGTGTGAATATGAAATTTATTAACTGGAAGGAAAAAATATGGACATTCTAATCATCGAAAATGAGACCTACCTAGCCCAAAGCATCGCCTCAAAACTTGCTGATGTAGGGCACGAATGCCATATTACTTCAATCATAGATCATAATCTCAAAAATGCCTATGACGTTATCCTCATCTCTTCAGGCATTTGCGGGGATCATTATGAAAAATTTATCCGCAACAATGCTAAATCCATCATTATTATGATGATTTCATATGTAAGCGATGATACTGTTAGCAAACCCATCAAAGCAGGTGCAAAAGATTATATTCTCAAGCCATTTATGATTGATGAATTGATTAGAAAAATCGAACACTATCAAAATTACAAAGACATTGTCACGAAAATAAATTTTTATAATTCTTATTTTAATTTTATAGAAAAAGAACTCAACACACCCACACCTTTTCAATATAACCCTCCCTTCGTCATCAAAAGCAACTCTCAACGCAGTGCCGATATTTATGCAATGAAATATGCGAGGGAAAAAAATGTGTATTTTGAGTTTTTTACTCTCAAAGATGATAGATATAAAATTTTTCTTAGAAGTAACCCACCCAAATCAATGATTATCTATATCACAAATCTTGAAGAGCTTAAAAAACAAGAAAGAAAAGAATTTCTTGAAATTGCCTTGAAGTATTCAATGATTATTTCAATTGTAACCACTGATAAAATTGCCTTTCCTCAAGTTATGGATATATCCAACATACCCAATAACCACGAAATCGGTGCAGAAATCCTTTCAATAAAAGACTACGAAAAAGCAATCATAACAAAATTTGAAGGACGCTATCCTGATATTGAGTTGGCAAAAAAACTTGGGATGAGTCGAAAAAGTTTATGGGAGAAAAGAAAAAAATATGGCATTGCAAGAAAAAAATAAAATCTATATTGACAAAGAAGCCCTTTCAGCACTCTCACTTGTCCAAGAAGGTCTTCTTTATCCCGTAATTACGCTGATGAACCAAAAAGAAATGGAAGAAGTCAATAAAACTGGGCTTTATAAAAATCAAAGTTTTCCTTGTCCATTTCTTTTAAGCCCTAGCGGTAAAAGAAACCACGAGGTTTTATCTAGAATAAAAAAAGGCGAAACGCTTGAAATTATAAGCGAAAAAAAAATAGTGGGGGAAATCACAGCAGAAGAAATCTATAAAATTGACAAACTCCAAAGGCTTGAAAAAATAATGGGAGGAGGTGATCTTTCTACTCAAGAGGCTGATATGACTCTCCAAAGGCTTGGAGAATATGCTATTAGTGGAAAATATAATGTGATTTTTGAAGACATCAAAATAGCCAAAAAAACTCTTGAACAAAAAATCAATCTTTTAAGTGCCAAAAAAATTACAGGGGTAATGATGAGTGCCAAGCCTTTTCACAGAGCTCACGAAAGAATGTTGCGCGAAGAATTAGATGATTGTGATCTGCTTGTTATCTTCCTTTTAAAGCCTTATAAAAAAGACCTTATGGATTATCGTTTAAGAAAAAAATGTATGCAATATATCGCCAATAACTTTCTCATCAAGGACAAAATCTGCATCATTCCCCTTGATGACACCTATCTTTTTGCAGGGCAAAACAAAATGATCCTTCATGCCATTGTTGCCAAAAATTATGGTTGTACCAAATTAATTGTCGGGCAAAATACGCCTAATCTCTCCATTTATTATACGGGTAATGTCAGGCATTCAGTATTTGATCGGCTTGAGGGTGTGAATATCGAAACAGAAATCATTAATGAATACGTTTATTGTTCTCTTTGCAAAACGATTGTAAGCAAATCGACTTGCCCCCACGGACACCATTACCATACCAACTATAATGCCGAGTCGATTTTAGAATTACTTGGACTTGGGATATTGCCCCCTTCTATTTTAGTTAGAGAGGAGATTTCAGCAATGATTCTTTCTTGTTTTTATCCCAATCGCTTTTCCAATCTCAAAAAACTTTATTATGATCTTGTCCCTTCAGATGGAATTTTAAATAACAAGAACGAAGAAGAATTTTATATCCAGCTGATGCAGTTGTATCAAAATTCATTCCAAAGATAAGGCACTATCAAATGAGAGAATTATTTTTGACCCTTTTTTACAGCGGTAAATCTTCTGTTGCTCCAGGTACAATGGGAAGCTTAGTAGCGCTTATAATCGGACTCCCTATTTTATATTTTTCTTCAGAAACAATTTTTTTATTTGCTATATTTATTGGAATTATAGCCATCAAACAAATTGATATTTATGAAAAAAATGGTGGGATTCACGATGATAAAAGCATTGTCATCGATGAGCTTGTAGGTCTATGGCTAGCAATGGGAATGGTCGGATTTTCTTTAAGCGGGATTATTATGGCATTCTTATTTTTTCGCCTCTATGATATTTGGAAACCCTCAATTATCGGAAAAATTGATCGGGAAATAAAAGGAGGATTGGGAGTTGTGGGCGATGATGCGTTAGCAGGCCTACTTGCAGGGTTAAGCGTGCTGATTATTCTCCGGATATTATCTTTTTTTCAAATAAGTCCTAATTGGGGATTATTTCAATCTTTTGCTCAATAAATCCACTAGTGATAAACCATCATTTAGCCTCTGATATTATGGGCAATAATAAAATCAGCCAATCCTGCAGTGCTTACCAAATGTGGTATCAGAAAATGATGATTTAAATTTTCAGGTTTTATTTTAACTCTTGTATGGCGTTTCCAACGCCCTTTATTCCTATCAGCATTTTCTTGTGTCCCCGCTATTATAGCGAGCTTCTTGAGCCTCATTAAAAAATTCTTCTCGAGTTTTAGGAATCTTATCGGGATGATTTTTTTGCATATGCTCCAAATACTTATCATAGCTTGGAAGCCCGACCAAAAGATACAAAAATCTATCTGAACGTCGATAAAGATTTAAAATCCTTGCAAACCATTTCACTTAAACAGCCTTTATATAAGGGGATTCTTTCAATGGAGGATACACTCCTTGATTTCCATATTTCCAACAATACCAGCAAATTCTAAGACAAGAAATAATCACAAGAATTGTTACAAACATAAAGAAAATACATAAAAGAGCATTGACAATATTATTGGTAATCGCACTTTTTGTGGTTGCTATCTCAAGTGGATCGCTCAAATTCACTAACTTAGCCTTCAGGTTTTGAGCTGTCGCAATGTGGCTCACGCTATCACTCACCTTATCTCCACTTGCAGGCATCACCTTTTGAATGCCTGCATAAAGCGTTGCCACAAGTACAAATGCAGCAGGCAACGCATTCACCCACGCATATTTGCCTTTACCCATCTTGAACAAAATTGCAGTAACAAGTAAAAGCGCCATCCCCGCAAGCATTTGATTACTAACCCCAAAAAGAGGCCAAAGTGAATAAATCCCTCCTTTTGGATCAATAGCCCCCTGATACAAAAAGTATCCCCATCCTGCTACACAAATCGCAGTGGCAACAATACCGGCAAAATAAGAATGTGTATTACCCAAAGGCTTATACACATTCCCCAAAATATCTTGCACCATAAAACGACAGGTTCTTGTGCCAGCATCCACGGCAGTCAAAATAAAAAGCGCTTCAAACAAAATAGCAAAATGATACCAAAAAGCCATCATTTCCGAACCTCCAATAATTTGATGCATAATCAAAGCCAAGCCGATGGCAAATGTTGGCGCTCCTCCGGTTCTACTCAAAATAGTCTGTTCGCCAATATTTTGAGTCAATGAAGCAATTTCTTGTGGTGTAATCTGAAAACCCCAACTTGTTACGGTATGAGCTGCTGAAACAATATCTGCTCCGATAGTAAGCGCAGGAGAATTGATCACAAAATACAAACCTGGATGTAAAATACAAGCAGCTATCAAAGCCATCATTGCAACCACAGATTCCATAATCATTGAACCATAACCAACCACTCTAGCATCAGACTCTCTCTCAAGCATTTTGGGGGTCGTGCCTGAAGCGATTAAAGCGTGAAACCCGCTGATAGCCCCACAAGCAATTGTAATAAACAAGAACGGAAAAATACTGCCAGCAAATACAGGACCGCTTCCATCAAGATATTGAGTCAGTTTGGGCATTTGCAATGGTGGGGCTACAAAGACAATCGCGACTGCCATACATAAAATAACCCCAATTTTCAAAAAAGTACTCAAATAATCCCTTGGAGCAAGCAAAAACCATACGGGCAAAATTGCAGCAATAAAACCATAAGCGATCATCATCATTGCCAAAGTCGGTGCATCAAAAGTAAATAAGCTTGCCATTTGTGGATTAGCAGCAATATAACTGCCACAATAAAGGGCAATCATCAATAAAATAAAACCGACAATCGAAGCTTCTCCAACTTTTCCTGGACGAATATAACGCATATAAACCCCCATCAAAATGGCTATGGGGATTGTCATTGCTATTGTAAAAAGTCCCCAAGGACTTTCTGCTAACGCTTTAACCACTACCATTGCTAAAATCGCAATGATGATGAGCATAATGCCAAAAATCCCTAGCATTGCAAATGCTCCTGTAAATCGCCCCATCTCTCCTTTTATCATTTCACCCAAAGATTTTCCATTGCGTCTAACCGAAACAAACAAAACAACAAAGTCGTGAACAGCTCCTGCTAACACGCCCCCGACTAAAATCCATATCATACTTGGGAGATAGCCCATCTGTGCAGCCAAAATCGGTCCGACAAGCGGTCCTGCTCCTGCAATAGCAGCAAAATGATGGCCAAAAAGAACGATTTTATTCGTAGGGACATAGTCCTTGCCATCATTATTAACTATCGCGGGGGTAGCACGATTATCATCAAGCCCAAGCACTTTATAAGCAATAAACTTGCTGTAAAAACGATAGCCAATGACATAGATGCAGACACTAGCAAGCACAAGCCATATCGTATTGATATTCTCCCCTTTATTGAGTGCCAAAACACCAAAACAAAACGCTCCAACAATAGCGACTAAAGCCCAAAATCCGACCTGAAAAATTTTACTCATTTATTTTCCTTAGAAAAATTTTTTCCTGCCTAATAATAAACTATAAAATTGGATTTGGAACGTTGAAAGAAATCTAAAAAAGATAAAATTGAGAGTTTTTGGAAAAAAGTAACATTTTTCCAATTAACCCCGATAAAATAGAAAAAACTACTTTATTGGAGATTAATTATTTTTGTTCAGGATTCCAAATCGTTTCTTCTGAAGGAGTGTAATCAGACTCATCAAGCTGAGCTTTTTGCTTATTTATAGCACATCCATTAAAAAATACCATCAGCAATAAACCAATACCAATTGAAAATTTCATCATCTTTTATCCTTTTAATCCAAGAGATTTGAAACACCAAAAACTTACAATTACTTTGGTGTTCTATTATACCAAATTACCGATATCTTTAAATAAAGCCTCATAAATTAGAATTTCTAGCTTTGAGAATATCTGCGATCAAAAATGCTAATTCAATGGCTTGGGTAGCATTCAATCTAGGATCGCATTGGGTATTATAATTACAGCAAAGCCCTGCTTCAGTGATCGCTTGAGAGCCACCTACGCATTCAGTAACATCCTGACCTGTCATCTCCAAATGCACACCTCCTGCATAACTACCCTCAGCCTGATGAATTTCAAAAAAGCTTTTTACCTCACTTAAAACACTATCAAACATTCTAGTTTTATATCCCGAGCTTGCCTTTATCGTATTTCCATGCATCGGATCACAACTCCAAAGAATTTCTCTGCCCTCAGATTTAATTTGTCTTAAAAGCTTGGGTAATTTTTCTCTGATCACATCTGCCCCCATACGCACAATCAGATTTAAACGTCCCGACTCGTTATGCGGGTTGAGAATTTCACATATTCCTAAAATATCTTCTTTAGTGGCTTTGGGACCAATCTTTACCCCTACTGGATTTCTAACCCCTCGCAAAAATTCCAAATGAGCCTCATTAAGTCCCCTTGTACGCTCACCTACCCAAAGCATATGCGCAGAACAATCATACCATTGCCCACTTAAGCTGTCTTGGCGCACAAGCTGTTCTTCATAATTAAGTACCAATGCTTCGTGACTTGTATAAAATTCGGTTTCTTTTAAAATCGGGGTATTTTGCGTATTGATACCACACGCTTTCATAAATCCTAAAGTCTGGGTAATGCGATCTGCTAATTCTTCGTATTTTTTCCCAAAATCATTGTTTTTGACAAAGCTTAAATTCCATCGATGCACTTCATTCAGATCTGCCAAACCACCTTGTGCAAAAGCACGGATTAAATTAAGTGTCGCAGCGCTTTGATGATAAGCACGCAATAACCTCTGAGGATCGGGTGTTCTACTGGCAGCATCAAATTCCATTCCATTGATCATATCCCCACGATAGCTTGGAAGCTCAACCCCATCAATCGTTTCAGTATCACAAGATCGCGGTTTAGCAAACTGACCTGCCAATCTTCCGACTTTAACGATCGGACAACTGCCTGCAAAAGTCAAAATTGCACCCATTTGAATGATGACTTTAAACATATCTCGGATATTGATGGCATTAAATTGCGAAAATGATTCGGCACAATCCCCGCCTTGAAGCAAAAAAGCTTTGCCTACAGAAGCCTCTTTTAGCCTTTCTTGAAGATTTCTGGCCTCTCCGGCAAAAACAAGTGGGGGGTAGCTCCTAAGTTCAGTTTCAACCGCGTTAAGTTCTTGAATATTGGGATAAACAGGGTGTTGCTTTATGGAAAAATCTCTCCACGACCTTGGACTCCATTCTTTCATCTCTGCTCCAATCACTCAAAATATTCCTACATTCTACCCAAAACTTTTCAATAAGCCCCTGCCTCAAAGAAAAAAATACTTCAATACCAAAGAAACAAACATCACTAAAAAAGATAAAATCACAAAAAGTTTGACAATTTTTTCTCCGCCCTTAAGGGCAAATCGACTCCCAAGATAGGCACCAAAAATATTTGCAACAATCAAAGGAATGCCAAGAGCATAAAAAATATGGCCAGAGAGAGCGAAGGCAAAAAATGAACCTAATCCTGAAGCAAGATTAAGAGCTTTGGCAGTCGCTGAAGCACTCAACATATTCATATGCAAAAAGAGATAAAAGCTCAAGATCAAAAATGTCCCAGTTCCTGGACCAAAAAATCCATCATAAGCTCCAATAATAAAACTAATCAAAGGAGCATAAACAAAAGTATCCATAGAACTAAAACTCTCCTGTCGCATTTTTGAAACACCTTTGGGAATAAAAATAACCAAAGCACTCACAGGCAATAAAAATAAAATGACAGAAGCAACATCACGCTCATCAAACAAAAGAATCAGTTTTGTACCCGCATAAGCCCCTATCAGTGAAAATCCAACACTCAAAAGAGTGATTTTATAAATCAACTTTTTATGGCGTACAAAATTTCCCAACGCAACGGCTGTTCCAAATATCACGACAAATTTATTAGTTCCTAAGGCATATTGGGGCGGAATACCTGCCAATAACAAAGAAGGCATAGAAATCAAACCACCCCCACCTGCAATGCTATCAACAAAACCGGCAATAAAAAATGCTATGCAAACTCCAACAAGCGTCCAAACTTCAAAATTTTCATACACACCCATCATTGATGTTGCTCCAAATTTTGATACAATAACATCTTTAAACTTTTAAAATCAAGGGCAAGAATGAATGTCGATGAGCGTCTATTGGAAAAACTTGAAAAACTAGGGATGATTGAGATTGCTCCAGATAAAAAAGAAGCAATCAAAAAAGACTTGGATGAGATTTTAGGCTTTGTAGAAAACATTTCTGAACTCAATCTTGAAGATTTTGATAAAGAAAGCACTCAAAAGATAACCCCTTTGCGAGAAGATACAAAACACAATGATCCCTCCATTGCTCAAAAAGTACTTAAAAATGCTCCAGAAGCAAGAGAGGGATATTTTATCGTTCCTAAAATTATCGAATAGTAAGATTTTCTCAAAGCTTCAAGAAATTCTCTAATATTTTTTTACCCCCATCAGACAAGACTGATTCGGGGTGAAACTGTACGCCATAAACATCATAAAGCTTATGTTTAAGAGCCATAATGACTCCATCGTTATCATAAGCTAAAGCAATCAGTTCTTCTCCAAGCGAAGAGACATATAAAGAATGATATCTGCCCACCATCAAACTTGATCCCAATCCCTCAAAAAGTGCGCAAGGAAGTAAATTGATTATGGAAGCTTTTCCATGAACAGGTGCAAAAAGCCTTGAAATCTTTCCCCCATAAGCCTCCGCGATACATTGATGTCCTAGACAAACTCCCAAAATTTTCTTACTCGCTGCATAATGCTTGATCAAATCCATATTAATCTTAGCATCTTGAGGATTTCCAAAACCGGGCGAAATCAAAATATGGCTATAAGAATCCAAATCTTTTAAAGCAATACCATCATTTTTAAAAACATCTATTTTTTGATCAAGCGCTTCAATATAATGGACAAGATTATAAGTAAAAGAATCGTAATTATCAATCATAGCAATTTTCATTTCTGCACTTCCACTAAAGTCATACCTCGCACCGAATTGATACAATAGATTTTATCTGCTTGCTTCAAATCTGACAAACGCAATATTTTTTCTACACACATATGCTGAGCAAGTAATTTTTCCCGATATATACCCCCAAGCAAACCACACTCTATCGGAGGCGTAAAAAGATTACCATCAATTTCAAGCACCAAATTACTCCTAGCCCCCTCTGTGAGTTCTCCATTCTGATTGTAAAAAACCTCATCAAAAATCATTCCTTCTGTGATTTTTTGCATACTTTTCTCATACCAAGGGCGATAAGTGGTTTTATAATATAAGAAATCGTTCCGATTATCTAAAAATTCATTACTGAGAATAATTTTATTGCTTGCAGGGAGCAACCATTCTGAATAAATCTTAGATGTATGCCCATTTTTATCTGATAAAATCCTAAGAATTCCATCTTTTTGGGGTTTTAAAGCCTGCAAAGAATCGTCAAATTTAAAACCGAAATAATCGGCTGCACGCCTCAAACGCTTCAAATGCAAAGAAAAATCGATGATTTTCAAATCTTGCACACGCATTGTTTCAACTAAACAAAAATCAATCTTTGGGTAAATAAAAAGTGATTTCAGTTTGGTCTCATCCCATTCCTCGCTAGTCTTACTATCCCAGACAATTCCTCCACCCACATTTAGTGTATAAGTCTTATGTTTGCATTTTTTATAAAGAGTGCGGATAGGAACGCTGAAGCGCATTCCGACTTTATCAATAACCCCAATAGCTCCGCAATAAATACCTCGATCTTTAGTTTCAAGCTTGCTGATGATTTCCATTGTTTTGATTTTAGGAGCACCGGTAATGGAACCACAAGGAAAAAGAGAATTGAAAATGTTGTAAAGTGAAATATCTTTAGGAATTTCTGCTGTGATTTCTGAAATCATCTGATGAAGTGTGGGATGGGTTTGTATCTCAAAAAGCTTGCTTACTTCGACGCTCCCTTTTAAGGCAATTTTACTCAAATCATTGCGCAAAAGATCGACGATCATTACATTTTCACTTTGATTTTTTATATCATTTTTAAGAAACGCTTTATTTTTTAAATCCTCCTCTTGATCTGCTCCTCTTTGAATCGTACCTTTCATCGGTCTAGCAATGATAGAATGATTTGCACCTTTGGAAGTAATTTCAAAAAAAAGTTCGGGCGAAAAACTCAAAATACTTTCAAATTCATTGGTAATAAATGCTTTATAGGGAGTATCCTGATTATTTAAGATCGAATAAAAAACACTCTCTTCATCACAATGAGTAAATATATCTATCGGATAAGTAAAATTAGTCTGATAAGTATCCCCTTTTGCAATCGCCTCCTTGATTGAAACAATCTTATCTTTATAGACATAAAAATCTATTTGTGGCTTCAAATGGGGATAAAAAGCATTCCAAATATTTTTTTTGAGGGGAAAAGGGCGACTTTTGGCGAAATGTTCAAAATACAAAAGAGGTTCTTTCAAAACAATATCTTTACCTAAAAAAATATCTTTCGCCTCATATTTCACATAGCCTACAAAATAACCTCTGTGGCGATGAGAATCAATATAGTCAAAAGCTTGTATAAGCCCTTTTCTATCAAATGCGACAAGTTTTTTCAGGCTTTGATAATAAAGCTTATCTCCAAAAATCATCCTTCAAAAACAGCTTCAAATTTCTCAACTAAAAATACCGGATTATAGCTCATTTTAGCTCTTCGTAATCCCTCTATCCCTAAATCTTCTTCACGATTGGCATAGACATAGGTGCTAAATTCGTTTAAAAGAAGCTGTTGATTAATGATCTGATAAGCTCCATGGTGTTTGGAATCAGCTTTTTCAATATGCACCACTACCATTTCTTGATTGATAATCTCACCAAAACTGAAAGCAATGATCTCATCTCCTATACTTACAAACCCACCTTTTAAGCCCAAAAATTCATAGTTTTTAAGTGCATTGACAATCCCAATATTTTCATTTTTCAACCCTTCGCTTGCCTCATCTTGAATCTGCAAAAACCATTTTTCCCACGCTTGAAGAACTCTAAGCTTATTGGATATGTCAATACTTGTATAAGTAAAATTAGGGTAGGTCTGCAAAAACTGGTTTAAATGATTTTTTTTCTTATGGTATTTTCTGCCTGAAAGCTCAATAAGTTCTTTAATATTATAAACATAATCGCTACGATCACGATTAGGGAAAATAGAAAATTTCTGAGGAAAATATTCCTGAAGGCTTTGAACAGATTTGGATTCTAAAGAATGAAACTCAAGTCTTTCTCCTCTAAGAGTGCTATCTTGGATTAATGCCTGAATACACAAAGCCCTATTTCCACTCCCGATAGGATAAAAATAAAACGGCGATTTTTGCAGATATTGTGTGCGTATCACTAAAAAACCCTCTACAATCGCATAACTAATTTCTCTTGCGGTATGCCAAATATAAAGATTGCCAAAGCTGATATCTGAGACATAAAAAAAGTCTTTGTTTAAATAAGAATCAAACAAAGGCTTATCTTCTAAAGAGATTTTTTTATACTCAATCATTTTTTTCCTTATTCATCCGTTTTAACATAACTACCCAACCACTTTAACTCATCTTTGCGGGTATCAAAAAGATCTTTAATATGGGGATCATCCCTATGGCCTTCAAAATCAATATAAAATCCGAAACTGAAATCAGATTTTGTTTTGATCGGACGAGAATCAATCTTAGTCAGATTAATACCTCTTTGACTAAAATCTTTGAGTAAATCAAGCAAAGTACCAGACTTTTGAAATCCTTTAAGATTAGCAAAAACTGAAGTCTTATCTTTTCCGCTAGGACGATTGATAAAATCACTGATGATAACAAAACGCGTTTTATTTTTATTAGAATCTTCAATATTGTCAAACATAATGGGTAAATGATACAATTTTCCGGCAATTTTTGAGCAAATCGCAGCAGAATTTTTATCCTCTTTAGCAAGTTGGGCTGCTTTTGCAGTCGAATCTACGGGAATTCTATCAATCTCTTGAAGCTGATGGGATTCAATAAATTCATTGCATTGTCCAAAAGCAATATCTTTGGAATAAATACGTTTAACCTCATCTAAATGTTCGCAATTGCTTGCAAAACTATGATGAATAGGCAAAACAATCTCAGCGATAATTTTGAGTTCAGAATTGGCAAGCAAATCAATCGTATCCCCCACCATCCCATTAGTATTGTTTTCCAAAGGCACAACCCCATATTTAGCCCGCTTAAGTTCCACAGCCTTAAAAACCGAATAAATATTTGTCATCGCCAAATATTCGCTCATCGCCCCAAATCTCTCTTCGGCAGCCTGATGGGTATAGCTTCCTAAAGGTCCTAAATAAGCAACTTTTTCAGGCAATTCTAAATTTCTAGAAATAGCAAAAATTTCTTGGTAAATCGCTTCAATAGTCTTATCATTAAGATATCTAGATTCTCTATGTGACAAACGCTCAATGATCTCCCTCTCTCTTTCGGGTCTGTAAATACTCGCACCTACTTTAAGCTTTTCTCTCCCAATCTCAGATACAATGGCTAAACGCTCATTTAAAAGATCAAAGATTGCATCATCAATCGCATCAATCCTGATTCTTTTTTCACTTAAATCCATTTTGTGCTCCTTGAAGGATTTTAAGCTCATCACTAACCATATCTTCAAAATTCTCCCGATGTTTCAACACCCTATCCTCACCTCTTTCAATACCGACTTCTGCTACTCTTTTTCTTGTATTATAGTTACTTGACATACTATAGCCATAAGCACCTGCATTTTCAAATACAATCAAATCCCCTGAAGCCAAAGAAGGAAGCATCACATTCTTGGCAAGATAATCCCCGCTCTCACAAATCGGTCCGACAATATCACACAAGCTTTCTGAATCTTTTTGGGGTTTATTTTTAAAACAAACTCTAACTTTATGAACAGCCTGATAAAGGGTTGGACGCATCAAATCATTCATTGCTCCATCTACAATCACAAAACGTTTTGTCTTGGTATGTTTTTCATATAAAACTTTTGTGACCAAATAACCGCTCTCCCCCACGATATATCTTCCGGGTTCGCAAATAATAGTAAAATCCAATCCTTTGAGCGCTCTTAAAATTGTTTGAGCATAATCATAAAGCTCAATTGTTTTTTCATTAGCATAAGCAATACCAAGTCCCCCGCCCACATCAAAAAATTTTAAATCAATTTTAAGAGCAAGTAGGGATCGGGCAAAATCTGCTACCTTTTCCACACTTGCAGTTATAGGCGCTAAATCCGTAAGTTGAGATCCGATGTGAAAATGAATGCCGACAGGTTCTAAAAAAGGCGAATTCTTAGCATAAAGATAAAGTTTTAAAGCCGTTTCCTTATCAACGCCAAATTTATTTTCATCAAGCCCTGTAGAAATGTAGGGATGTGTCTTTGGATCGATATTTGGATTGAGGCGAACTGAAATTCTAGCCTTTTTATCTAATTCTTTGGCGATAAATTCTATCCGTTCAAGCTCTTGTTGGGACTCTACATTTAAAAATAAAATATCTGTCTCTAAGGCTTCCTTGATTTCCTCATCGCTTTTACCCACACCACTAAAAATAATCCTATATTTTTTCACTCCTACCAAAATCGCACGTCTCACTTCTCCGATAGAAACACAATCTGCCCCGCTTTCAAGACAAGAAAGCGTATGAATGACACTCAAATTTGAATTTGCTTTCAAAGCATAGCAAATCAAAACCTTTCTTCCAAAAAAAGCATTTTTAAAATTCAAAAATTGTTCTTTAATGCGATCTAAGTCATACACATATAAAGGCGTTTTGTATTTCTGCGCCAGACTTAAAAAATCCATTTTTATCCTTAATAGAGTTTAAATATAAAAAGGCTACAATTCTAACTAAAAGTCTTTAATGTAATCATTTAAGTCAAATGAGGAAAAAATGGATCCAAATGCATTTTTTATTATCGTTTCATTTGTAATTGTTTTTGGAGTATTTTTCATTACTCTGCTAAAACTTTTAAATAAAAAGAAACAAAAAATTGCTCTAAACGATGACAAAATAATCGATTACAACACCGTAATGCTTTTGCTTGATTCTAGATATAGTACTTATAAAGACCTACAAAGAGCAATCGAATATTTTTTCAACAATTACGAAAAATGGGATCTGAATAAGTCTCAAAAAAAGAATTTTTTATTTGCGCTTTGTCTGCATAAAAATGCCAATTCAAAAATAATTCTTGAAACGCAAAAAAAACTCACTGATCTGAATGAAAATATGAAAAACGATTTCGAAAAAATTGTTAAAAAAGCCATTGATATTCGTTAAATCCCCGACTTTGAAATCAGGATTTTGCCAATCCGATTTTCATAGCCTCTAAAGCGTGCTTTTCGCCCAATTCAAATGCTTTTTTATTTAATTCTACTACTTTATCAGGAACTTTGCTAATCATTGTATTAAAAACCAAATCCCTATCTACACATTTTGTAAAGGTAACCGTTACAGCCAAAGCAACTACTGATTGGGTCACAACATTTCCAACCTCTTCTTTTGCGATAGTGATGATGGGAATCTTATAAATCTGGTATTTTTTAAAATCTTCTTCTATGGGGAATACCAAATTTGGCTCAACCACAACAATTCCGCCGACTTTTACTCCAGATTTAAACTGATTGTAGCTCACTTGAGCAGTAGAAAGCATAAAATCTATTTCGCCTTCATTTGCATAAGGATAAAGAATTTCTTTAGAATCTAAAAGAATATCAACTTTCGTAGGTCCTCCACGGACTTGACTTGTATAAGTGGATGCTTGGACGCCATAACCCCCACCACGGATTCTAGACTCTGCAAGTATCTCTCCGGCAAGCAAAACCCCTTGTCCTCCAACACCTGTGAATCTCAACTGGGTTTCCATAATCAATGCCCTCCTTTTTCTTGGGCTTTTTTAATCACTTCTTTATAAGCTTTTGTATATTCAGTCTTTGTTGTATCTTGCTTCAATATGCCTGTAGGAAATTTTCCTTCTTTCTCTTCATCTTTGAGTTCGTCATATTTGCGTTTTGAAATTGTGCGTGATTCAATCCATTTGAGCGTTTGAATTGCTTCACCCATCTTATTTTTGCGTCCTAAATTAATATGGCAGTTACTATGGATATCAAAAAAACTAAATCCCTCATGCTTAAATCCTTCAGTCAATATTTTTTCGATTTTCTTAGGATCTAAAACACTTTCTCTAGCAACAAAAGTAGCGCCTGCTGCATCAGCAAGTTTGCAAGGATCAAAATTATTGTCAATATTTCCATATTGAGCAGTCACAGTCCACATTCCTTTGGGCGTAGTAGGTGAGGTTTGAGAATTAGTAAGTCCATAGATAAAATTATTAACCAATACAAAATTAATATCAATATTTCTTCTGCAAGCGTGTATTGTATGATTTCCCCCAATTGCAAGCGCATCACCATCACCAGATACAACAATGACGTGCTTATCAGGATTGGCCATCTTAATCCCTGTAGCATAGGCCACTGCCCTTCCGTGTGTAGTATGCACAGTATTACAATTTACATAAGAACTCATTCTCCCACTACAACCAATCCCGCTGACCAAACAAACATCATTCATATTCCACCCAAGCGCATCAATAGCTCGAATGATCGATTTCAAGATAACCCCATCGCCACAACCCCAACACCATAAAGTGGGCATTTTTTCCACTCTTAAATATTCATCGTAATTAAATGCCATCTTAAAGCTCCTTTAATTTAGAAATAATCTGAGTGGGCGATATGCTTCGACCATTTGCCTGACCCATAAAATGAACTTTTCTTTGTAAAATTCTTTCGATCTCCTCTACATACTGCCCTTTATTAAGCTCAATAACTAAAATTTTTTCAAATTTCTGTCCCAAAGCCTTAATTTGCTTTTCGGGACTAGGCCAAATTGTAATGGGACGGAAAAGCCCTACTTTTTTACCATTTTGTTTTTTGAGTTCCACCATTGCTTCTTTCACAGCCAAAGATACTGAACCATATGCAATGATAGCAATTTCAGCACCATCTAAATCGATTTCTTCATTTTTTGTAATGGTATCAATCCTAGATTCTATTTTTCCAAATAACCGATCAATCAAAGCTTGCCCCATTTTTGCATCTTCGGTTGGGAATCCGATGGGTCCGTGATGTAACCCTGTAATATGATAGCGATAGCCTTTAAAAAATGGATTTAAAATGGCAGGTTCATTTTCAGGAACCCCATAAGGTTGATAATCCTTAGGATCTCCTTGAAAAACTTTTCTATTTTTGATTGTTTTTTGCATTTCTTCAAAATCTGGAATCATTGTCTTACCATACATATGCCCGATTGTTTCATCCATCACTAAAAATACCGGCGTCATCAACTCTTCGGCCAAATTAAATGCGCGAAAAGCCTCCGTATAAGATTCTGCCAAGTTTCCTGGTGCAAGAGCTACAGCTTTAAAATCGCCGTGAGAAGGATGCTTTAAAAAAGATATATCCCCTTGCGCAACACGCGTAGGCATTCCAGTTGAAGGACCCGAACGCATTACATCAGCAATTACAAGAGGAATTTCAGCCATAAAACCAAGTCCGATTTGTTCGACTTTGAGTGAAATTCCAGGTCCCGAACTTCCTGTCATTGACTTCACACCACTCATACTAGCTCCAAGCGAAACCGAAATCCCACTAATTTCATCTTCCATCTGAATAAAATGCCCTCCATATTTTGGAAGCAATACACTCATTTGGTGCATAATATCTGAGGAAGGCGTAATCGGATAACCTCCATAAAATCTGCAACCAGCCTCAATAGCTGCCATTGCCACTAATTCATTCCCACCAGAAATAACTTCTCGCATTATCTTCCCTTTTCTTTTAATTCAATTAATTCAATAACATAAAATTATTCTCTTTGACTTTTTGAGCCCTTTCTTGCGCATCTTGAGAAACTTTTGCAAATTTAAACTCTTTTCTGTCTGCCACATAAATCGCAAAATCAGGACAATGCAATTCGCAATCCAAACAACCTATGCAACTTTCAGGATGAGCAACTTTTACAATTTTTCCCAACACTTTATTTGCATCTAATCTCATACCCAAAACGCCTGCAGGGCACAAAGAAACGCAAATGTCACAACCCTTGCAACGATCCTCATTTACCCATACAGGGACGTCCTTAGGGGCAACCATACTAGACATTATCTTCTCCTTCGATTGATATAATATAATCCGAATTAATTTCTGCCCTAATTGAGCAGACCATCTAAACCTAAAAATAGTAACATAAAATTTTGAACAAATTTTAACCATATCTTGACTAAAATTTAATTAAAGTTCAAAAAAAATTACCTGATATTCTTCAAATGCTGCTGGTATGTAGAGCTGAAAACATGATCTCCATTTTTTGTCTTAACAAAATACAGATACTTTACATCAGCAGGGTTAATGACGGCTAAAATCGCATCCATACTCACACTCCCGACTGGGTATGGCGGAATCCCGCGATATTTATAAGTATTGTAGGGAGTGGTATCTTTTTTAATCCGCTCTGGCGTTACTTTTGTATGCGAATATTGCCCGTAATTTAAGGCTCCATCCATTTGCAGAGGCATACCGATTTTTATCCTGTTATAAATAACTGCAGCTACAATCGGCATTTCTTTCTTATTTGCAGCCTCTTTTTGCACAATGGAAGCCAGCGTAATGTAACGAAACCACTGCTTCTCATCAAAACGTCCCAAAACTTTTATTGCCAATTCTTTATGTTTATCCATAGAACGCGCGACCAAATATTGCATCAAATAATTTGCGCTGATACCCAAAGGCAATTTATAAGTATCGGGCAAAATAACCCCATCGGGAAAAGGTGCATATCGCTTGTAAGCTTCCCAAAGATCAGATTCTTTCAATCCGAAAATATTGCTCGCATCACGGATAAAAAAATACATTGTTTCACCCGGTATCAGAGTGATATCCTTAAGCGCAGCTTTTGACTTGGTAAGACGATATAAAAAATCTCCTTTAGCAAGCTCAGTCTCTCGAATATCTATCCATCCGCTTTGAGGCTTCCCCATCACGCGCAAAATATACCTGTCAAAACCATTGATATCAAAGTTATTTTTAGATAAATATGTTATAATTCCTTTAATTGACCCCTGTGGCATATAGATCACACTACTTGAACGTATGGGAATACTTAAATAAAAAAAGATTGACACCACTATGAGTAAAATCGTATCAAAAAAAATACTGAGCCTTATTATCTTCTTTGTCATCATTATCATACTTCTTTTTACAGGGTATAAAATTTTATCCGATGGTCTTTATATTCAAAATATCAAAATTGGCAAACTGAATATTAATGAATTGTATCTGAAACTAGACAATAAACTCATATTAGACATTGGCAAGCTTGATATTTCCTCTTATCTCAATTCCAAGCCCAAACAACCCTTAGACGTGGAAATCTTTACCGAAAATATAAAATATGGCATTTGGGCAATATCTTACTTCCAAAGATTGGGGATTAAAGAAATTATTCTAGATAAAAATAGCAAAGCCTCTATCATTTATGATGGCAAACAATACAAGTTAGAATTTCCAAATATTCAAGCTAATTTTGCCATTCAAAACAACAATAAAGACATATCCTTGAAAATCCTAAATTTGATTTTTAAGGATATGGGTATTCAAACCGATGGGAATATTATCTATTCGACCCAAACTAGAAAATTAGGATTCAATCTAGCTATTTCTCCAATTCAAATTAAAAAAGACATTCTTTATCTACAAGGAATCACTGATCTAAAAAAGATTGAACTCAAAGCTAAAACTTCAGAAATCAAAGACATTGGATTTTTACAACCCTTTTTTGATAAAATCCAAAATCCCGAACTGCAAGAATGGATTTTTGAAAAAATAAAATTTTCTAGTCTGCAAATCAATTCTGCAAAAATTCAAGCAACTTTAACAAAAAACCATTTTCTTCCAACCCTCATCAAAAACGCTAGTATCAAGATAAGCATAAAAAATCCTGAAATCTATCTAGAAAAAGATCTTGAACCTATTAGAGCAAAACAAACCGATATAAAAATAGAAAACCAAAAGATTTATATTGACCCTCAAGCTCCCATCTATGATAATATCAACTTGGAAGGATCGAATGTGATTCTTTCTAACTTGCTTGACTCCCCCAAATTGGACCTAAAAATCATTTCTAAGCAAACCCACTACAGCCAAGCTATCAAAAATTTGCTCGGAATTTACCATATCAATCTACCTTTAGATAATATCAACTCGCCTCTAGATACAGATATTAATCTTTCTGTCCAATTTTTGCAAAACTCAGAGCCAATTTTAAGTGTCAAAGGGCTAATTAGCACTCAAGAAAACAATTTCTTACTTTATCATATTCCTCTTTATGTACAAAAAGCCGATGTCTCACTAGACATTACTCCTGAATACAAATATGTCTATATCAACGCAACGCACGCAAGATATCAAAATATAGCCGATACGGATGCAAATATCACTCTTAATCTAGGAGAAAACAATCTACATACTGATATGAACATCCATAAACTCCAAATCAGTACAAATAATGACATCAATACGCAACCCTATCAAAACCCTATCGATCAACAATCTCAAGAACAACAAGACCAAGTCGATCAAAAAATTTCTGAAAACAAACCTGTTCAAACCACTCAAGTCGATCAAAAACCATTCCCTACCTCGCAAAAAAGCTCTCCTGCAGCTCTCCTTAAGAGAAAAATTATCGAAGCCATCAAGGCTCAATCCGAAGATAAATTTACAAAAGATATTTTTTATGCAGACAATCAAACATTGCCAACACTCTCTTTTGATATTGACTTCTCAAATCCTCAATCAGTTCTTTTAAATATTCCCGAATTTCAAGTTGAAGGGATTATAGGTGAAAATCTTTATGAGTTTAAAGCAAACGACTTGAGTCAGTTTTATACCTATTCACCTTTGATGCAATATATCTTGATTAAAAATGGGAATCTCGACATAAAAACAAAAGATTTTGAAAATATTGATTTTGAAATCTACCTCTCAGATTTAAATCTTCCTATATATCAAAAAGACGGCAAACAACTCAATGAAATTTCAATTTCAGGAAAAATCAATAAAGATGAAGTAATAGCTTCCTCTTCAAATCAAGACCTCATCGCACATATCAAAGGCAATAAAAAAAGTATTACTTTCAAAAATCTTAACTTCAACTTAGATGAATTTCTCAAAAGCGACATACCTGCAGTCAAGGAAATGTTTGCCCAATCTCCCCAAACTAAACTCACACAAAAACAAATTGAAGAAGAAACTCATTTCATACGAGAAAAACAAAGATACGAACAAACCCATAACATTGAACCTCTGATAACAACTATCGAATCAGATAACACTGCCATCACATATAAAAACTATCAAATCCCTCTAGAAAATATCAATTTAATGTTGCGCGATGGAAGAATATCTGCTGATGGTACCTATAAAAACGGGATAGTCAGTCTTGACCTCGCATATGGAAATATCCTAATCAGGGCAAATAATTTTAGTGGTGATTACATCAATAAAGTCCTGAAAAAAAATATTGTCAGAGGCGGACTTTATACCCTAATAGGAGCCTATAGGGATGACACTTTTAGTGGCGAGCTCAAACTACAAAATACACTTTTTAAAAATTTTGCAGTTTTACAAAATATCATCAACCTGATTGATACTATTCCCTCCTTGATTGTATTTAAAAACCCCAATCTAGGAACTGATGGCTATGAGATTCAAAAAGGAAATATCATTTTTGCCATCAATTCAAAATATATCGGCATTGAACACATCAATCTGATTGGAAGCTCAATGGATATTGATGGGAATGGCGTCATTGAATTGGGTTCAGAAGAAATCAATATGAATCTTACAATATCTACAATCAAAAATTTTACCAACATTGTCAATAAAATACCCGTCGTGGGTTACCTGATACTCGGAAAAGAAGGGAAAATCTCCACAAACGTCATTATAAATGGCACACTAGAAAATCCAAAAACAGAAATTACCCTTGCTGAAGATGCAATTAAAGCTCCATTTAACATATTAAGAAGAGTCTTTACCCCTATCGACATCATTGTCGATGAGATAAAAAATGAAATGAAAAAAGAATAATTCAATATCAAATTTAATATTCAATACTATAATTAATACTATGTTATTTAAATAAAAATTTTATGACCAAAGGCAAAAAATGACACTGGATCAATGCGAAAAAGGCAAATCATATAAAATAAAAAATATTAATTTCTGTGACAATGCTTTAAAAAATCGTTTTATATCATTTGGTATTACAAAAAATACTATCATCACACTCTTACACTGTTCGACAAAAAAATCAACTCTAGCTATCCTTATCAACCAATCTCAAATTGCTCTGCGGGATCACGAGGCAAAATTTATTGAAGTCGAACAGATTGCCTGATGACAAAAAAACAAAGAGCTTTAGAAATTAAAAAACGATTTTTAAAGCATTATCAAAATCCAAAAACTGAACTCAAATACCGCAATATTTACGAATTATTGGTTTCAGTGATTCTCTCTGCACAATGCACTGACAAGAGGGTTAATCTTGTAACGCCTGCACTTTTTGCAAAATACCCTTCTCCTTCTATGCTTGCAAAAGCTAATGTTGAAGAAGTCAAAGAAATCATCAAGTCTGTTTCTTACTTTAACAATAAAGCTCAAAATCTCGTCAAAATGGCTAACCAAATCATAGAAAATTTTGAGGGAAAAGTTCCTACTACGCAAGAAGAATTAAAATCACTTGCAGGCGTCGGACAAAAAACTGCCAATGTAGTTTTAATTGAATATTTTGAAGCCAATTATATGGCTGTGGATACTCACGTATTCCGAACATCTCACAGATTGGGATTGAGTAAAGCAAAAACAGCCATTCAGACCGAAGAAGATTTGACAAAACTTTTTAAAACAGATTTAAGTATTCTCCATCAGGCATTCGTTCTATTTGGCAGATATACCTGCAAAGCTCAAAAGCCTGAATGTGAAAATTGTTTTGTAAAAGATTTTTGCACCTCAAAAAGCAATTTCAAACCGGCATAAACAAAATCTGGGTATAATCAAAAAGTTATATAATATCGGATATTTAAGAAGGGTTTGGGATGCAAATTATTCATAAAAGTTTTTTTGATGTCATACAAAAAAGCATTAATATGACCCCTCAAGATTCTATTATGCCCCTCAAAAAAGGCTATTTATCCTCAATAGAAATGCTTGAAAGTGGCATAGTGGTTTATTTGGCCTTTAATAAAGCTTTTTTAAAGATTATGTGCAAGCATTTTTTATCAGAAGAGCAGCCTTCAGAAGAAATGCTTATTGATATGGCAAAAGAGCTTGCCAACCTCACCACAGGACGGGCAAAAGTAATCGTACAGGAAAAAGGTGGTAGTTTCAGTATTTCCACCCCTAAATATCTGGGAATAAAATGCATCAAAAACTATGACAAGGGTCTTCATTTCAGACTTAAAAACGGACGTTGTAGCATTTTTATAAGAGGCCAATGATGGCAAAAGAAAACCCTATCTTAGACAAACAAAAGATACATTCTCAAAAAGATATTGAGCTTGCTACTTATCTTGAAGATTTAATGACTAATTATGAAGGTCTTCTTGATATGGAAGTTGCCTTTATGGCCGAATTAGGCTCGACCAAAATACCATTGAGAGAAATATTAAAGTTTGAAAAAGGTTCGATCATTGATTTGCAAAAACCTGCGGGCGAAAGTGTAGATACCTTTGTAAATGGCAGAGTCATAGGGAAAGGAGAAGTGATGGTATATGAGAAAAACCTTGCCATCAGATTAAATGAAATTTTAGATTCCAATGCGATTGTTTATTACTTGACCAAGGATTTCTAAATTCATTATGAAAAAAATATTCCTCATATTCCCTATTCTATTTGCCATCGCCCAATCAGCCACGATCAAAGACATTGAAATTTTTGATCGAAAAGAAAATCTGGATTTACTTTTATTATCCGATGGCATTTTTTCCACCAATCCTGAAATTCTTAAAATGCAGAACGAAAAAATTATCACTCTTAAAAATACTTCCATTGACCAAAAATGGCAAAAACATCTCTCCTCTTCAATTTTAAACTCCATAGAAGTTTTTTCAAAAAATAAAAATCTCTACATTGTGCCAAAAAGCGAAAAAAAAATAACAATTCAGGCCGCAAAGTCAAAAGACGGCTATACCTTAAGGCTTCGTTTTATTCCTGAACAATCTATCGATCATATCGATTCCCTGATAAACAAGACCCCTGAAATCAAATCTAAACCCATAGCAACATTTAAAAAAAATTCCGTATTGGAAGAAGACTATCAATATTGGGCAGTTTTAGGGATTATGGGTCTCTTAATCATTGTATTGGTATTTGTGCGAAAAAAGATAAACCTTGACAATCCTTGGAAAAAAAATAAACTTGACCAGCATACCTCCCTTCAAATCTTGTCTGCTAAAAACATTGATACCAATAATAAAATTATCCTCATTCAAAGTCAAAATTATCGGTATATATTGCTTTTGGGGAATAAACAAAATTTATTGATTGATAAAATCATTCTTGATGGACAGGAAAACAAAAGCAGAATTATTGACGATGATTTTTGGGCATCACTAAAACAAAGTTCCATAAACAACAAAAATGCAAGATAAAAATTCCGATAAACGTTTTATCATTTCATTGTTTATTTCAATTCTGATTCATTTGTTGATTGGAATTATTATTTATGGTTTAAATAAACTTACCTACACGCAAAAACCCCAACTGGCAAAAATTGATGCAAGCAATCTTCTTATTCTAAAAAGAGGCCGCTCTCAAGATCCTTCAAAGCAAAAACCCGGAGCACAGCCCCCATCTTTGGCAGCAAGTGGTAAGTTAAAACCTGTTTCCCCAACACCTCCAACACCACCAATGCCTGCTTCCAGACCTACCCCAACACCACCAAATCCAAACAAACCTAAACAAAATGATCAAAAAGAAAAACAAAGCAAGATAAAACAACAAAAAAAACAAGAAAATTCTACAAGCAAAGCACTTGATAAGTATCAAAAAGATTATATTGATCCCAAAAATCTCTCTTTGCTTTCAAAAGAACAATCTTTGGCTTTTCAGTCCTCCTCTTCATCCCAAAGTGCAAATACTAGCGAAGATAACAATAAAGGAATGGATACTCAAACCAAAAAAGAAATTGATGAACTCTATGGGGAAGAATTTGGAGATTTGGGCGAAGCAGAAAAAGATTTTATCAAAAACAATCTACGCGAAATCGGAAGAATTACTCAAAAATACCTCGAATATCCAAGAACTGCAGCATATCTAGGACAAGATGGGGAAAACGCAGTTGAATTTTATCTCCATCCTAATGGGGATATTACCGACTTAAAAATTCTTAAAAAATCAGGCTATGTCATTTTGGATCAAAACACCCTAAAAACTATCGAAATTGCTTATAAAGACTATCCTCGACCTAGTGTAAAAACCCTCATTAGAATTCACGTTAGATACTTTATGTATAGATAGATAAATGCTTATTATAAACGCATTGGCTACTTGGAATTAAAGGATTTTGATTATATAACAATTCATAGTAAAATTAAAAGATAAAAAATAAAGGGATACTTATGGAAGAAATCACCCTATACAGCCCTCTTGATATGCATCTGCATTTAAGAGAAGGAGAGATGCTTAAAAACATTATTGACTTCACCACTTCTCAATTCAGCGGTGCTGTCATAATGCCAAATCTCTCTATCCCTATCACCACAACCCGCCTTGCAATGCAGTATAAGAAAGAAATTCTTAGTAATTCTAAAGATAAGAACTTTACTCCTTTCATAACACTTTATCTCACTGATGCATTAAATGAAGAAGAACTCAGAACTGCCAAAAACAATGGCATTAAAATTCTCAAACTTTACCCCAAAGGCGCGACCACAAATTCTCAAAATGGGCTTGGAGAAATTCTCACTCCAAGAACCTTAAAGATATTTGAAATGGCTCAAGAACTTGGTTTTATGCTCTCCATTCATGGCGAAACCAACGGATTTTGTATGGAACGAGAATATGAATTTAAACAAATTTTTGCATCCATTGCAAAGGACTTTCCCAAACTTAAAATCATCATTGAGCATATGAGCGATCATCGCAGCATTGAGCTTTTAGAAAGCTACGAAAATATTTATGCAACCCTCACGTTTCATCATATTACAATGACCCTAGATGATATTTTGGGCGCAGGTTTAAAACCCCATCATTTCTGCAAACCCATCTTAAAAACTCCAAAAGACAAAGAAATGCTTCTAAAGCTCGCTTTAGAAGCCCATCCAAAAGTGAGTTTTGGATCTGATAGTGCCCCACATTTAGAAAAAAATAAGCTTAAAGACAATGCGTCTGCAGGTATTTTTTCATCACCAGCAATTCTATGTGCCCTATGCGAACTCTTCGAAAAATATGGCAAGCTTCAAAATCTGCAAGCTTTTGTGAGTGATAATGCTAGAATCAACTATGGCATTTCAAATCTGCCAAAAAAAGAAATTAAATTATATAAAAAACATTCCTCAATCCCAAGTCAAATCAAATTGATACAAAATAATATTGTTCCCTTAAATGGGGGGCGATTACTCGAATGGACTCAAGCTTTATGAAAAAAGTTTATTTTGTCTTAACAGTAATCTTATTGGGAGGAGTTTTTTTATATCTTTATCCCCAACACCCCAATAATAAACTAAATTTTCAAATTACACTCACTCCTACCCCTTATACCCGTCCATATTTCTCAAAAACAGATATTCCAATGCCGCCAAAAGTTCCATCTGCACATGCTGCAACCCTTATATACCTTGAAAATGGAGACTTACTGACCGCTTTTTTCGGCGGAAGCAGGGAGGGAGCTAGAGATGTCAAGATTTATGGAAGCATTTATGATGTCAAAAAACATAAATGGAGCCAACCTTTCATAATGCTCACCAAAGAGGAATTAAGTCAAAAATCGCACCAATACATTAAAAAACTTGGAAATCCTGTACTTTATAGAGATAAAAATAAAATTTATCTCTTTGTTACCGGCACAAATATAGGCGGATGGGCGACAAGCAAAATTTACCAACTTTATATGTATAATTTTATCCCAAATAAAAATTTCACCTATCAAGGAACTCTCCAACTAAGTCCATTTCTAAATATTAGCAATCTTGTCCGATCCATACCCGTTAAAACAAATGATGGCGGGTTTTATCTTCCCATTTATCACGAGCTTGCAGACAAATACGCCTTGATTCTCAAATTTGATTCTTCAGGCAAACTCACCTCCATCATCAAACCTAACGGATTGCACAGACAACTCCAGCCAAGTTTAAGTCCAATTTCAGATAGCAGCTGTCTAGTAGTTTTTCGCAACCACGATCGTTATGACAACACAATGTTTTCTCAAATCTGTCTAAAAGGTGGGGAACGTTGGCTAAAGCCGGAAATGACAAATATAAAAAATTATAACAATTCTGCCAATCTGATTAATTTCAATAAAGATATTTACCTCATCCACAACACGCTTGATTTAAATCCTAATTTAGAAAGAGGAACGCTCACACTTTCAAAAATGATGTCCCCAACCGAATTTAAAAAGATCTTTGATCTTGATCATACAACTTCTCCAAACGGAGAAGTGAGCTATCCAACAACCATTACCGACGGGGATAACATTGATATAGTCTATACCTATAATAGAAAAAATATTCGCCATATTCGGTTTAATCGATCTTATCTTAAGGCTAGACAATGAACTATTATGTCTTTTCCGTTAGTTATATGGCTATTTTTGGATATTTTGGACATCGAGCAAAAATTTCAACGCTGACAAATCTGATCCTTATCATTTTAACGGGTATTGTCGTGAATATCCCTTTTAAAGGTCTTTCAATCAATATGCTTACTTACAGCTTCCTAGGCGAAATGAGTGTTTTTTTATTCGCTTTGAGTCTGATCACTATCTTTGAAAGTTTAGGAAAAACACAAAACGCCTTGATGAACTTGAAAGCCTTTATTTTTATCTTTATTTTCGGACTTATCTTATATTTGAGTACGCTAAATCTGATCCCTATTGATCTTTATTATCAACCCACGCAAATAACTATCTCGATTTGTTGTGCAATCACAATTCTGGCATATTTCATCCATAAACCCTTAGGCATTATCTATCTCATCAGCCTGCTTAGCTATGGACTTGAGATAATAGAATCGAAAAATTTATTTGACTATTTTATTGATGTGCCCATCTGGGTATTTTCAATTTTTTATATCCTAACTTTCATAATCAAGAAATTTAACAAATGATGAAAATTCTCAACACTTTACTTCAATCTGTCGTTTTTAGCTTATTCCTTAGTCTTTTATTTATATGTCTTCGTATTGCTTTTATTCTTTTAACACCAAATGAGGCATTGGAAAGTGCAAATTTTCAAAATATTCTTCAATCTCTTATTGATGGAGCTAAATACGATAATAGAACGGTAGCCACTGCAGGAATTATCTTTTTCTTGTTGGCATTTGCCTTTATCGCTAATCGTTTTCAAAAACAAATCCTTCTATTTTATGCGGGATTTATATTTTTCATCTGCATTTTTTTAAGTATAGCTAATATGGCGTTTTACAATATCTATGGCAGCACATTTGATGGGAATCTTTTAGGTATTATTTTTGATGATCAAAAGGCAATTTTCAAAACCGGTATACAAGGCAACTATCACATCAGCACCAAAATTATTTCTTTGCTTTTAGCAAGTTTTAGCACTTTTTATATTTACGCCAAAATAGTCAATCTCATACAAAAACTTGCTTCCCAAAAAATATGCATACAACATCTTAAAATATTTGTTTTAGGTTCATTTGTCATATTTGCAGGCATTATACTTGTTTTTATCAATTCTCATTTGGGGTTTAAAGCCCTTTCACTTGACCAACACATTCACCCTTCAAAAGATCCTTTTTTGAGAAAAATCACTCCGGGTGCTTTTCGTGATCTCTATTTTGTCTATAGAGATTATAAAAAAATTACAAACTCAAAGTTTTCAGATTTTTATGACAAATCCCCGACTCAAGCTGTAAAAGATTTTTTCAATTTGCCTCAAAATGCAAAGCCCCCTTTTGATCTTTCCAAGCTCCTTTTACATACAAGCACAAACACTTCTGAAGTTAAAATTAAACATATTTTTTATATTGTCTCTGAAAGTCTGAGTGAATGGCATTTTGATCCTGAATTTGATGCTATTGGGCTAACTTCAGGACTCAAATCACTCCTTGATGGCAAACACGGCTTTAAAATTCAAAATTTTTTAGAAAATGCTCCTGGAACCATTAAAAGTCTTGATGTACAAATTACAGGACTTTTTCAGACTGATATCCCTATCAATACAATGATTGGTGACCTCCCATTATTTCCTACCGCTATTGCTGGGATAATGCAAAAACTAGGGTATGACACAAGGTTTTATTATGGGGGTTCAGGTATCTGGCAAAAGCTTGACAGATACACATCTGCAGAGGGTTTTAATAAAATTTTATACAACGCAAATATCTTGGATTATGCCAAAAATAAGCCTTATTTAAAACCTCTTGAAAATATATGGGGAGTTTATGATCACATTTTATTTGACTATATCATTCAAAACACTATGGATTCTAAGCATCCGACTTTCAATATGATAATGACCACCTCCAATCACCCCCCTTATGATGTCAATTTAAAAGCTTTTGGCGTTCCTTTAGAAAAAATCAAAAATTTTTTAAAAACACATTTCTTGAATAAGCAAAGATTCCAAGAAGCCGATGAAAATGTTTTAGGGCATATCTGGTGGTACGATAAACAAATCACGCACTTTATCAAAGAAGCCTCAAAGCTTTTTCCACAATCCTTATTTGTGATCACAGGAGATCACTTTGATAGAATGTATCCTTTGACAAAAAGAGATAATCGGATTATCAAA
Source organism: Helicobacter sp. 12S02232-10 (assembly GCF_002272895.1). Lineage (NCBI taxonomy): Bacteria > Pseudomonadati > Campylobacterota > Epsilonproteobacteria > Campylobacterales > Helicobacteraceae > Helicobacter > Helicobacter sp. 12S02232-10. The sequence continues at coordinate 79,611 of NZ_MLAQ01000004.1, read as the reverse complement.
TCCATTCCATTAATTCTCTACGCACCCTCCTTAACACCCAAACAAATATCTGATATCGGCTCTCATATCGATATAGCTCCTAGTATTGTTGAACTTGTCGCCCCAAAAGGCTTTCAATACGATAGCTTTGGCAAACCTCTTTTTACAAATAATCATACCCTTAAATTTAAAGATGATGGGTATGCATTAGGTTATTTTGCCATCGCTACAAATCGCTTTATTTATACCCCTGATTTTGGAATCCAATACCGTAATGCCCCCCCCCTCCCCAAAAAAATATAGAAGATATCCAACAAGCTCAAAACCTCTATAACAAACTTCAAGAAGCCAGAGCACTAAGCTGGTGGATATTTACCCAAGGCAATGAAGTTAAATGAAAGATATTTTAGAGGACTATGATTTTATTATTGATGTAAGAACACCTTCAGAATATGCTCATTCTCATATTCCAAACGCGATCAATCTCGCAGTCTTAAACGATGACGAATATGTCAAAATTGGGACCATATACAAACAGGAATCTCCATTAAAAGCAAAGATACTCGGAGCAAGCATAGCTTGCAAAAATATTTCTAAAATCCTAGATTCAATCCCAAAAGATAAAGCACTCCAAACCATATTGAACCACAAAAACAAACTTTTGATTTATTGCGCTAGAGGCGGTCAAAGAAGTGAGTCTCTATGTGTTATTTTAAACCATATAGGATTCCGTGTCAAAAAGCTTGAAAATGGCTACAAAGGATATCGCAACAAAGTAGTGGAATATTTTTCTACCCCTATGAACCACTTTTTTTTGACACTTTGCGGTCATACAGGGTGTGGAAAAACAGAAATCATTCAGAGTCAAGAAAAATGGAGCATTAATTTAGAAGCGCTTGCACATCATTATGGCTCAAGCTTTGGAAATATGGCTTCATTAAAAGGGTATCAACCCACGCAAAAAATGTTTGAAAATAGGCTCTTTGAAGAATTTTGCAAAAAAGCACCTGAAAAAATCCTACTGATAGAAGCAGAATCTCGAAAATTAGGTAAAATTATCATACCTCATTCGCTTTTTAAAGCCTATCAAGACAAAATCATAATTCTAGTACAATCAGACTTATCACTACGCATTCAAAGAATAGTCAAAATGTATCAAAACATCCCAGAAAATGAATTTTTTATCGGGATGGAAAAAATAAAACCATATATATCAAAAAATATTTTTTCTGAAATCTTAACCTTATGGGAAAAAAAAGATTTAAATAAAATTGCAGAAATTCTTATCGTGAAATATTATGACAAAGTCTATCGAATTCCAAAATATACACATATTATTACCAACAATAATATGCACACAAGCATTCAAGAAATTTTAGAAATCAAAAAATATTATGAAAGCATCTTGTCAAATAAACTTGAATTTAATCAATTTCTAAGCTCCAAAATATAGCAATGCTGACCCCCACGTTAGCCCTCCCCCAAAGGCATCTAAAAGCATCAAATCACCTCCGTTGAGTCTCCCATTTTCATAAATATCATTCATTGCCATAGGAATACTAGCTGCAGAAGTGTTGCCATACTTTTCAACCGTTACAACGACTTGTTCCGAAGAAAATTTGAGTTGCTCCCCAACAGCAGAAATAATACGTAAATTTGCCTGATGAGGGATAAAAAAATCAATATCCTTAGAAAAAATATTATTCTTTTTCATAATTTCTTTAACATCGCTTGTGAGCGTTTTAACAGCAAGCTTGAATGTTTCATTACCCTTCATTTGAAGGTACTGAGGAGCAAATTTTTCCTGTAAAAACTTACTTTCTTTCAAAGATCTAGGTGTCAGCAAATAATCATAATATGTTCCATCTGAAGAAATATGAACATCAAGAATAGATTTATTTTTCTCCGATGTAGTACCAATAACTGCTGCTCCAGCCCCATCTCCAAAAAGTACACAAGTACTCCTATCTTTAAAATCAAGCACACTACTGACTTTTTCTGCCCCGACAATCAAGATATTTTCATAAGCACCTGACTCTATAAAAGATTTTGCCAAAGAGAGTAGATAGATAAAACCCGAGCAAGCAGCGCTAATATCAAAAGCAGGTTTATTCCTAATCCCTAACTTTGCACTCAAAAGACAAGCACTCGAAGGCATCCCCAAATAATCTGGACTTAAAGTAGCCACAATCACTAAATCAATGTCCTGAACGTCTAATCCTGAACGTTCAAGAGCTAATTTTGCAGCCCTTGCCCCCAAATCACTACTATTTTCATCATCGGAAGCAAAATAACGCGTTTGAATACCGGTACGCTTGCGTATCCATTCATCACTAGTATCCAAAATTTCCTCAAAATCAGAATTTTTTACACATCTTGAAGGAACATAAGAAGCAATCGATTTCAAAGATGCGTATTTTTTCATTAAACTACCTCGACTCTATTAATAAAGGCTTGGGCTATCTTATCACAAACATTTGACTCAATAGCTCTAATTGCTTGATAAACAGCACATTCAATAGCCCTTGCGTTACTTTTTCCGTGACTGATGATGACAGTCTTATTTACGCCCAAAAGAGGAGCACCACCATACTCGGCATAATCCATCTTTTTTTTCAAATTAGCAAATGCACCTTTCAAAAGCAAGCCGCCCAAAATTCCCCATATCGAAGATTTTATTTCACTTTTCAAAATATAACCAATCGAATTTGCAACCCCTTCTGCAGCCTTCAATACAATATTTCCACTAAATCCGTCACAAACAACCACTTCTACGCTTCCATTAAAGATATCATTGCTTTCGACATTGCCCTTAAAAAAATTATACGATTTTAAAATTTTAAAAGCTTCTTTAGTGAGTTCATTGCCCTTAGAATCTTCTTCTCCATTTGCCAAAAGCCCAACCTTGGGATTTGCATAACCCATAACATTTTTAGCATACTCATAACCCATAATTGCAAAATCAACGAGATATTCAGGCTTACAATCAGTATTGGCACCCGCATCCAAAATCATACTTGGATTTTGAGTGATTGAAGGCATCAAAGTGCAGATGGCGGGGCGTGAAACCCCGTGAATTCTACCGATTTTTAATGTGGCTAAACTCATCGTAGCACCACTATGTCCAGCAGAAACAATAGCATCTGCATTGCATTCTTTAACAAGTTCAGTTCCGATATAAATAGAAGAATCCTTTCTTTTTATAGCAACAGAAGCCGACTCTTCCATTCTGATAAAATCAGAACAATGGACAATTTCAATTTTATCGGCAATACCTTTTGAAATCAAAGGTTTTATTGCACTCTCATCTCCAACCAATACAGCTTGAAATTGCTTGGAAGACAAAGCTTTTGAAACCCCTTCAACAATAGGCAAAACACCATTGTCAGCACCCATAGCATCAATAACTATTTTTAACATATGTTTTTCCAATTATTTAAATAACAAACAGATATTACACAAAAACTTTGTAAAACAAAGTTTTTATTTATAAGAACCGCTAAATTTATTAACGTGATGAGGCATTTTCCAGCTTCCATCCTTATCACGAACCGGACAAGCTAATTTTACCTTATAATGGGTCCGTCGTTTTGCTGCTCTTGTTTTACTCACTCTCCTATCAGGTACTGCCATTTTAACTCCTTATCTTAATTCTTTAGTATGATAATCCATTTTAATAGATTCTATCTCACTTTCTAAAATATATCCTATATCAATAAAGCCGTCAAAGAATTCAATGACATCAAAATCATCAAATTTTAAACTTTGGCTTTGCATATCCCACAAACCATCTGAGATATACAAAACTAAAGAATCACTAAATTCTTTTAAAAAACTATCCCCACTCATATCACAGATCAGTTCTAAAGTCCCACTCAAGGAAGCATCCATACGAAAAAGCTTAGAAGCTTTACGAGAAATCTCACCCTTTAAAACAAGACCTTCAGATTTTAAAGAAAACTCTTTAGGAGTTTGAGTGATTTTTCTCATTTCAATTTTCATCTGAAAATACTAGCAAATCTCTCTTTTTGAAAAGAAAAATTCAATTTCAATTTTTGCATTTTCCAAACTATCGCTGCCATGAACTGCATTTGCATCGATACTTTCAGCAAAATCTGCACGAATCGTACCCGGCTTGGCTTCCTTAGGATTGGTAGCTCCCATTAACTCACGATTTTTTATTACAGCTTCTTTGCCTTCCAAAACCATTGCAACAACAGGACCACTAATCATAAATTTTACCAAATCCCCAAAAAAAGGTCTGTCTTTATGAATATGATAAAACGCTTTGGCCTCACATTCTGACAAATGAATTTTCTTTATCGCAGCAATCCTCAACCCTTCTGTTTCAAATCGATCAATAATTTTTCCAATCACATTTTTTTTCACCGCATCGGGCTTGATAATTGAAAGTGTCTGTTCCATATATAAATACTCCTCATTGTTTAAAGGCTAAAATTTTTAGATTTTACAAAATCAAACTTTTATTATACATAAAATCGCATTTAGAACGCTTAAAGATTATCTAAAAATAAAATCCCAAAAATAAAATCTTAGCTTACAACAGGATGTGTGCCATCCCTCAAACTCAAATCAATCTCACTTCGATTAGAACTTCCTAAGTCGCTCCAAACAATGCATCCATCTGTAGGGCAAGCATTCGCACAAGCAGGGATTTCATTATGTTCAACACATTCCACACATTTATCAGGATATACGTAATAAATATTTTCTCCGTTCGGGTTGTCATCATCATCAACAATCGCCTGAACAGGACATTCATCAATACAAGCACCGCAAGCAATACAAATATCTGTAATTTTTACTGACATCACACTCCCCTAACAAAATAATTGAAATAAAATATATTATTTTTGAGTCTATAAAACCAGACTCAAAATATAATGTAATTATTATAAATAATGATATTAATGAGAATTAATGGATACTGAAAAATTCTTTTATCTCATTCACCTTATCAAGTTTTTCCCAACTAAACTCAGGCAATTCTCTCCCAAAATGCCCATAAGCAGCCGTACTTCTATAGATAGGTCTGAGTAAATCCAAACTTTCTATAATACCCTTAGGTGTCAAACGAAAAATTTTTCTAACGCAAGCCTCTATCTTAGAATCATCAAATTTCGAAGTTCCGTGGGTATTGACATAAACAGAAACAGGCTCAACCACACCAATCGCATAGGCAAGCTGAACAGTTGCCCTTTCACAAATTCCGCTCGCAACCAAATTTTTTGCCACATATCTAGCTGCATAAGCTGCGCTTCTATCAACCTTGCTTGGGTCTTTTCCGCTAAAAGCACCGCCACCGTGAGGGCAACTTCCTCCGTAAGTATCCACAATAATTTTTCTTCCGGTAAGCCCAGCATCCCCTTGCGGTCCTCCAATCACAAACTGACCTGTAGGATTGACATGGTACTTAATATTATCATTAAGGTATTCTTGAGGCAAAACCTTATAAACAATCTCTTCAATGACTGCTTCTCTCAAACGTTTTTGCTCAACTTCGGGAGAATGTTGCGTTGAAATCACAATTGTATCAATTCCAACCGGTTTGCCATCAACATATTTAACGGTTACTTGAGATTTTCCATCAGGTCTTAAAAATGGAATAGTGCCATCTTTTCTTCTGTCAGCAAGCCCTTGAGTAAGTTTATGAGCAAGCCAAATGGGCAAAGGCATTAACGTATCAGTTTCCTTACACGCATAGCCAAACATCAATCCTTGATCGCCCGCCCCTATCTCTCCATCAACCCTATCAACCCCCTGATTGATGTCAGGACTTTGCTCACCAATACCATTTAATACAGCAGCGCTTCTATAATCAAAGCCATACAAAGCATCTGTATAGCCAATACTTTTTACAACTTCTCTAGCAATTTCTTGCATCGGAGCATAAACTGATGTTTTAAGCTCCCCAGCAATCACACAAAAACCATTCGATACAAGAGTTTCGCAAGCTACTCTGGCATTTTTATCTCTTCCTATAATATAATCTAAAACCGCATCACTGATTTGATCAGCCATTTTATCAGGATGACCCTCTGTTACAGATTCTGAAGTGAAAAGAAACTCATTTTTCATAAAAACTCACCTTGTATTTTGAAATTTTATTTGAGATTGTACCACCTTTTCATAAATAACGGCTCAAAAACCAAAACGATTAGACTTCAATTAACTTTTAATCGTTATCATTAGCAGGTGATAATTATTATTTGTTATCAGAAAATTAAAAATTAAATTCACTAAGGAGAAAAAAAATGTTAGTAACAAAAAAAGCACCTGACTTCAAAGCAGCAGCAGTTTTAGGCAACAATCAAATCGTAGAAAATTTTGAGCTTTCAAAAAATCTAGGTAAAAACGGCGCAATATTGTTTTTTTGGCCCAAAGATTTTACATTTGTATGCCCCTCTGAAATCATCGCTTTTGATCACAGGGTAAAAGATTTTCAAGAAAAAGGTTTTAATGTAATCGGTGTATCCACAGACACTGAAGTTGTGCATTTTGCTTGGAAAAACACTCCTGTCAATCAAGGCGGTATCGGTAATATTACTTTCCCAATGGTTGCAGACATTACCAAACAAATTTCAAGAGACTATGACGTATTATTTGAGGGATCTGTAGCATTGAGAGGATCTTTTTTGATAGATAAAAACCAAGTTATCCGTCATGCTGTCATCAATGATCTTCCTTTGGGTAGAAATGTAGATGAAATGATCCGAATGGTAGATGCTCTTTTATTCTTTGAAGAGAATGGGGAAGTATGTCCTGCAGGTTGGAGAAAAGGTGACAAAGGTATGAAAGCCACTCACGAAGGTGTAGCTGAATACTTATCTCAAAACGCATCTAAACTCTAATCACTCAAGACCAAGGCTTGCCTTGGTTGCAACTCAATAATTTAAATATTAAATCTTACTTCATTGTCATAACCGCAATCAAACATATCAGCTAGATGCAAAACTTTACAGCTGTTTTCAATCAAAGCAATCGTTTTTGCCAATGAATACAAATCTCTATGATAGGCATAAATTCCATAGCCTTTGATAAAAATAAAATTTCTTTTAGTTTGTTTGAAGTATCTTGAAATATCAATATCGGCGCGCTCATACCAATCATCATAATTTTTTGGGTCAAAAATATCTACCTGTTTGCCCAAAAAACGATAGCCAAAGTAATCTTTGGGAAATAAGATATCGTGCTTTAGAGAATAAGCAACGCTATAAGGTGGCATACTATACACAACAAAACGAGCTTCTGTAAAGTTTTGATAAATATTGGAGTGGATATAAGCATCAATACTTGCCTCTTGCCACCGATAATCCTCTTTGTCATAAAGCATAATCAAAGAAGCATTGTCAATCCTGTCAAATATCGCATCTTTTTTATTGATCAAAAAGCGATTCTGAGAAATCCTAGCCGATATTGAGCCGTGAAAAACTCCAAAAAAACTCTTTCTGAACATCGCCAAAGAAACGCTACTAATCTTATCAATGAGATTTGGATCTATATTTTTGGTATGTATATTCATAAGTCACATTTTACCATCTTTTCATTTTCCAAAGCCAAATTTGTAAATTTTATAATCTATAATTAATGAGAGATTGTCTTAATATCAATAAATTCTATAAACTTTATTTAGTCTGTAAATTTATATTACTTTATATTAAAAGACTAAAGCTTTATATTTTTTAGCAATATTTTTATGTGAATGCTAATTTTATTTACTTTTTTTGGTATAATAGCGACAAAATATTTTTTAGAAATCGTAAGGCTTTTAAAACTATGAATCGTAAAAAAGATTTGCTTTTAGACAAAATCATTCAGAAATACATACACTCTCAAGAACCAATCGGTTCAGAAGCGTTGAAAATGTCTTTGAGCATTAAAATTTCATCAGCAACCATTCGAAATTATTTCAAAATTCTCTCTGAAGAGGGTGTTTTGATGCAGCCTCATATCAGTAGCGGGAGAATACCCACTCACTTGGCGCTCAAAAACTATTGGAGAAGCAAGCTTAATTTTAAAGATGCTTGCCTTGAAATTGATATTTCAAAGTTTAAAAAAGCCTGTGAAGAAAATGGTATTTTTGGGATCATTAAAGAAAATTCTTTTGAGATCCTCCAAGAAGTTACTAATCATAATAATAAGTTTTTGATTTTAAGTTTTGAAACCGATCAAATAGTGCTGCCTTTTAATCATTCAATCGAGAGATTTACGAAAGAACTTATCGGCTTAGAGATTCAAGATATAAAAAAAATTGCCCAACAAGTCTGTGCCCTCAGTCTTGTCAAAAAACTTGACCAAATGGTAGAAAATTCGCAATTGTCCTACTCTGGCATCCAATTTATAGGATTTTTGTTACAACATTCAGAATTTCAAAAATTATTTTTTGAAATCATCAGCGGAAAAATTTTTGACAAACTGAATAAAGGTATCTATTTTGAAAATACTATACCAAAAGGAAATATTGCCATCATCCAAGACATCAAACTTGAAAAAAAAGATGCGAAGATGTTTTGTATGGGGGCATTAGATAGAGACTATACAAGTTTTTATGAAGAAATTGCTTCATAAACCAACATAAGGAGTAAAAATGGAAAACGATCAAGAAACGGGCGTTCAAGAAGAACTTCCAACCCAAGATGAAACTCAAGAAAAAAATCAAGCACAGGAGGATGAAAATTTTGAAAAGAAATATAAAGAGCTTCACGAAAATTATATTCGAGTTCATGCGGATTTTGAAAATACCAAAAAACGTCTTGAACGAGATAAATATCAAGCGCTAGAATACGCTTATGAAAAAATAGCTAAAGATTTGCTACCTGTGATCGACACGCTTGAAAAAGCATTGGAAAGTGCAAAAAATACGCAATCCAATGAAGCAGTCGTGCAAGGTTTGGAACTGACGATTGAAAACTTGCACAAAGTTTTAGCAAAACACGGTATTGAATGCATTGATTGCGTTCAAGAGTTTGATCCAAATTTTCACGACGCTATTATGCAAGTCCCTTCTGATGAAAAAAATGATGGGGAAATCGTGCAAGTTTTGCAAAAAGGCTATAAGTATAAAGAAAGAATGCTTAGACCAGCAATGGTAAGCATTGCAAAAAATAATTAATCTCAACATAAAAGGATAAACAATGGCAAAAGTAATTGGAATTGACTTAGGAACAACAAACTCCGCAATGGCAGTCTATGAGGGCAATGAAGCTAAAATCATTGCAAACAAAGAAGGTAAAAACACCACTCCTTCTATCGTGGCCTTTACAGATAAAGGCGAAATTTTAGTCGGGGAAAGTGCAAAAAGACAAGCAATCACCAATCCCCAAAAAACCATCTACTCCATTAAGCGAATTATGGGGTTAATGTTCAATGAAGACAAAGCTAAAGAAGCTGAAAAACGTCTTCCTTATAAAATCGTTGATCGAAATGGGGCGTGTGCGATAGAAATTGCTGATAAAGTCTATACCCCTCAAGAAATTTCAGCAAAAATTCTTATGAAACTCAAAGAAGATGCTGAAGCTTATTTGGGTGAAGAAGTGAGTGAAGCAGTCATCACGGTTCCGGCGTATTTTAACGATAGTCAAAGAAAAGCGACAAAAGAAGCTGGCACAATTGCAGGGCTAAACGTCTTACGTATCATTAATGAACCAACTTCTGCTGCTCTTGCTTACGGGCTTGACAAAAAAGAATCCGAAAAGATTATGGTTTATGATTTAGGAGGTGGAACATTTGATGTTACCGTCCTTGAGACTGGGGACAATGTCGTAGAAGTCTTGGCTACCGGAGGAGATGCATTTTTAGGCGGGGATGATTTTGATAACCGCATTATTGATTGGGCAGCCAAAGAATTTAAAGATGAGACAGGCATTGACATCAAATCAGATGTGATGGCACTCCAACGTCTCAAAGATGCAGCTGAAAATGCCAAAAAAGAATTGAGTTCAGCTCAAGAAAGCGAAATTAATCTACCCTTTATCACAGCTGATGCTAGCGGCCCCAAACACTTGGTTAAAAAATTAAGCCGTGCTAAATTTGAAAGCCTCATTGATGATCTCATTGATGAAACAATTAAAAAAATAGACTTTGTCATCAAAGATGCCGGACTCAATAAAAGCGATATTTCTGAAGTCGTGATGGTGGGTGGTTCAACCAGAATCCCCAAAGCTCAAGAAAGAGTCAAAGAGTTTATCGGTAAAGATTTGAATAAATCTGTTAATCCTGATGAAGTTGTCGCCATCGGTGCAGCTATTCAAGGCGGGGTTTTAAAAGGAGATGTTAAAGATGTATTGCTCCTTGATGTTACGCCTTTGAGTTTAGGGATTGAGACCTTAGGGGGAGTAATGACAAAAGTGATTGAAAGAGGCACAACGATCCCAGCTAAAAAAGCGCAAGTCTTCTCAACTGCCGAAGACAATCAACCTGCAGTTTCCATCCACGTATTGCAAGGGGAAAGAGAGCTTGCCAAAGATAATAAATCGCTTGGAAGATTCGACCTTACTGGCATTCCTGCTGCCCCAAGAGGCGTACCTCAAATTGAAGTAACATTTGATATTGATGCCAATGGAATCTTAACCGTTTCAGCCAAAGATAAAGCCAGTGGTAAATCTCAAGAAATCAAAATTTCAGGCTCAAGCGGTTTGAGTGATTCTGAGATAGAAAAAATGGTCAAAGATGCAGAATTACATAAAGAAGAAGATTCTAAACGAAAAGAAGCAATTGAAGCTAGAAATCAAGGGGATTCTTTGGTGTATCAGACTGAAAAAAGCTTAAGCGAACTCAAAGACAAACTCGAAGCAAGCGAAGTGGAAAAAATCCAAAAAGCTCTAGATGAACTTAAAGAGACACTTAAAAATGAAAATGCTTCAAAAGAAGAGATTGAAGCCAAAGTAAAAGCACTCACAGAAGTAAGCCATAAACTTGCTGAAGCGATGTATGCCAAGGATAATAACGCTCAAAATCAAAATCCTGGAGCAAATAATAAAAAAGATGATGATGTCATCGATGCTGAAGTGGAATAAATTCCACTTTCACACCGCTATTTAGGATTTTATCTGAAATAAAATCCTACTCTCTCTTTGATTTCAGTCACATTTTTGTATAATCTAAAATAAAATTTAAAATGATAGGGTTTTCATTGATGCAAGAGAAATCAGATAGAAAAAAACAAGCTATCCCCGTTATGTTTTGTTTTGATAAAAATTATGTAATTCCTGCTAGTGTGGCATTTTATTCGCTTTTAAAAAATGCTGGGGAGTTAATGGGGGGGGGGGTATAAGTTTTATGTCCTTCACAATGATATCACCAAAGACCAAATCCAAAAATTATATGAAACCATTGCCCCCTTCTCTTATTGTGAATTAGAATTCATTCACACAAAAGGACGCTTTGAAAAACTCTGGAAAACTATACCTTCAAAACACCATTTTTCTAAAGAAATGCTCTACAAACTCTTTGCTGCAAGCTTTTTCCCTCAATATGACAAAATTATTATTTCTGATGTCGATGTCGTATTTTTAGATGACGTGAGTGAAAGTTTTTTAGCATTTGACACCAATGAAAAATCCTACCTTGCAGGTATCAGAGCAAATGAACCTGATGCTATTTATCCTCTTACAGATTGGAAAGAAGGTTATAAAAAATTCTCACAAACTGAGTTTGAATCGATTCAAAACGGTATAGGAGCGGGTTATTTTATTGCCAATCTCAAACAAATACGCAAAGATAATATCGAACAAAAATTTCTTGATTATCTGATCAAAAATACTCACAAATTAGTCCTTGCTGAACAAGACATCCTCAATATTATTTGCTATCCTCATATCAAAACTTTAAGCCTAAGACATATGATCTGTCATAGTATGTGGAAACAATATGGAGAAAAATGGGAAAATCTGCACCCCAATTTTTACACTCAAGATCAAATTACACAAGCTCGACTTCACCCAATCCAACTCCATTATGCCGGAAATAAAAAACCTTGGCAATACCCCAATGCCCCCAAATCAGCTCTATGGTATTATTACGTGTGTCAAACCCCATTTGCTCAAGATTTTCTTAATGAACTACCAAATGCAATCATTTCCCTCTATAAGCAAGAAAGATTTTTCAACAAACTGATTTTATATATCTGCAACAACCCGCTATTTATCTTTAAACCCAGATTTTATGTCAAACTTGTTTTATTTTTCATACGTCCATTAAGGCGAATATCAAAATTTTTAAGCTAGAATGATAAAAACCACATTATTTTGGAGAATTGCTTGAAAGGTATTATCTTAGCAGGAGGTAGCGGGACAAGACTATACCCGACCACCCTTGCCCTATCTAAACAACTTCTCCCCATCTATGACAAACCAATGATCTATTATCCGCTCTCTGTATTAATGCTTGCTCAAATTAGGGAAATTTTAATCATCTCTACTCTTAAAGATATTCCTTTTTTTCAAAAAATCTTTGGTGATGGTTCTTGGCTTGGGATAAATATAGAATATTGTGTCCAACAAAACCCAGATGGGTTGGCTCAAGGATTGATTTTGGCAGAAAATTTTATTGGAAATGACACTATAGCACTCATACTCGGAGATAATATATTTTATGGGCAAGGATTTTATCCAATGCTAAACATCGCAAAAGATAATGCCCTAAAATCCCAAGCCACTATTTTTGCTTATCCCGTAAAAGACCCCGAAAGATTTGGTGTGGTAGAATTTAATGAACACCTTGAAGTTATCAGTTTAGAAGAAAAACCTCAAAAAGCAAAAAGTAAGTTTGCTATAACCGGTCTTTATTTTTATGACAATTCGGCCATCAAAATTGCCAAAACCATTGTGCCAAGCAAACGACAGGAACTTGAAATCACTGATGTTAATATTGCCTATATGAAAGAAAACAGACTGAAAGTTCAGCTACTAGGAAGAGGATTTGCGTGGCTTGATACAGGAACACACGACAGCTTGATTGAAGCAAGCAGTTTTGTTCAGACCATTGAACATAGACAAGGCTATAAAATTGCCTGTTTGGAAGAAATCGCTTATAATAACGGGTGGATTGATACTGATATAATTTTCAAACGGTCTCAGGAATTGAAGAAAAGTGGCTATGGAAAATACCTAGAAACACTATTAGCAAAAGATATAAATCAAAAATAAAAACAACTGAAAATATAGGAGTATTAAAAGCATAATGAAAATCAACAATTTTAATTCTGACGAAAAAATATTGCATTACACAGACAAAATTGATTATTTTTTCAATTTTCACAAAACCTTAGTTGTTGCCGAACTTGATTTAACCAATAAATGCAATCATCGATGTCCTGGATGTTGCGGAAATAATGAAAATAATGCTGAACTTTCAAAAGAACAAGTTGAAGAAGTTGTACAAGGATTAAAAAGTCTTGAGTGCAAAGGTGTGATTCTCTCAGGAGGTGGAGAACCAACTATCAGTCCGCATTTCGAATATGCCATTCACTTACTCAAACAAGCAGGTATCAATATTGGTCTTAATTCCCACGGAATGAATTTAGATGAACAAAAAGCACATATTATTGCAAGCAATTTAGAATATTTTCGAATCAGTCTTGACGCGGGAAGTCCTGAAATGTATGAAAAAATACACGGAATGAAACCCCATCATTTTGAAAAAACACTTGAAAATATTGCTCTTTTTTCTAAGACTAAAAAAGCTCTAGGGGGGGGGGGGCTCTAAAACATCTTTCGGAGTAGGTTTTTTAACTTCTGAACTTACTCAAAAAGATATGGAACCTTTCGTTCGTCTTGTAAAAGAAAGAGGAGCTGATTTTGCACAATTCAGACCTTTTACAGGGAATACGTTAAACATTATGCCTATTCTAGAAAATTTGAGAAAAAAATATGAAGATGAAAATTTTAAAATTGTCGCAAGCTATCAAAAATACAAAGAAATGAACGATCCGCTTCATCGAGGTTATGACAAATGTCACGGAATGTTTTTTTCCACAGTTATTTCAGCAGATTTTAAAGTTTGGGCCTGTCTACATTTCAGACAAAGTGATAAACACTTTTTGGGTGATTTGAGAGAACAAACAATGGAACAAATTTGGAGAGGTTCAAGGATTAGAGAAGTCTATGAATCCATCAATTGTGCAGAATGTCCTATTTTATGTCGAAACGATAGCTTTAATCGAACGCTTAATCGACTAAGCCTTAATGTTACCAATAGTGAATTCTTATAAAAAGGTTTTTTATGACTATAAATGTAAATAAACCTTATCTTCCAGATATTAAAAAATATCAAAAATACCTAGAAATCATTTGGAAAAATCATCATCTTACAAATTTCGGACCTCTTTCCCGTATGCTTGAAGAAAAACTATGTGAATATTTGGGGATTTCGAATTTATTATTTGTAAGCAATGGAACCATTGCTCTTCAAATTGCATACAAACTTGCTGGATTGAAAAAAAACGACGAAGTGATTACTACTCCCTTTTCATTCGTTGCTACTACAGGGACATTATTATGGGAAGGCTTCAATCCGATTTTTTGCGATATTGATTCAAAAAATTTCTGCATAGATACAAATAAAATTTTACCACTCCTTACTCCCAAAACAAAAGCAATTTTACCCGTTCACGTATTCGGCAACGCCTGCGAAGTGGAAATTTTACAAACAATTGCCAAAAACCACAATCTCAAAATCATTTATGATGGAGCGCATGCCTTTGGAGTAAATTATAAAAATAAAAGTATTTTTGAATATGGCGATTTAGCAACCTTAAGTCTCCACGCAACCAAAATCTTCCATACTGTTGAAGGGGGGCTTATCATTGCAAAAGATCCCGCTATGATTGATGAAGCTAGAAAAATTATTAATTTTGGGCTTTCTGATTCTTTTCCTCAAACACTTGGAATCAATGCTAAAAATAGTGAATTTCATGCTGCTATGGGATTATGCTTACTTGAAGATTTGGACTTTATCTTACAAGAGAGACAAAGAATTTGGGAATATTACTATGAACATTTAAAAAATGACTTCGTTTTCCAAAATCTTCATCAATACTCCACTAATAATTATCACTATTTTCCGATTTTATTCCAAAAAGAATCTACCCTTCTTGAAAGTCTTTCAAAATTAGGTGATGAAAATATCTTTCCAAGAAGATACTTTTATCCTAGTTTAAATACATTAAATTTTAATCCCTCAAAATCTTCTTGTACCATATCAGAAGACATATCCAAAAGAATTCTTTGCTTGCCTATGTATGTGGGATTGTCTCAAAAAATACAAGATAAAATCATCGAAATTTTGAAAAAAAGCATATGAAAAATTCAAATAACTTCAGATATAATCCCAAGCAAATAATTTTAGGCTAATCAATAATGAACAGCTATTATACGAAAGATCAACTCCATAAATTAGGTTTCAAATCACTTGGAGACAATGTACTTTTGAGTAAAAAAGCAAGTATTTATAATGCTGAAAATATCTCCATAGCAAATAATGTCAGAATTGATGATTTTGTGATTTTATCTGGATATATTGATATTGGAAGTTTTGTTCATATCAGCACAGGAAGCGTCCTAATGAGCAAAGAAGAAGGTATTATTTTAGAAGATTATTCGTGTGTAAGCATTCAATGTAAGGTTTTAGGTTCAAGCGATGATTTTACAGGGGAGGCTTTAGTAGGGCCGTGCATTCCTTTGCAATATCGCCATATTACTTCTAAACCAATCATTTTAAAAAAATACTCCCTCTTAGGTTGCAATTCAATCATACTGCCAGGTGGAAATCTTGCTGAAGGAGTCAGCGTAGGCGCAGCCAGTCTAATTTTACGACCTACAAAAGCTTGGGGAATTTATTTTGGAACTCCGGCTAAGCGTATTGCTGAACGAAGTAAAAATCTTCTAAAACTAGAAGAAGAATTTTCTGCACTGGGGGGGGGGGCAGATAAACTAAAATCATCACTCTCTTCAATCTCTCTTTTATTTTCGATCCAAAAAAGTGCTTGATATGAAAAATATTTTATTTATTGGGGCGGGAGGATTTGGAAGTGAATGCTACCAATATTTATCAGATGTAATGAATTTTGATAAAACTATTTCTTTTAAGGGCTTCTTATCTACAAGTAATGATTTAGCCCCTTATGGATTGGAGCATTTGTTTTTAGGACACTATGATGATTATAAATTTATGGAAAATGATTATGTTGTGATTGCTATTGGTTCGCCTGTTGCAAGATTTAATATTTATCATTTACTTAAAGATAGAGGTGTAAAATTTTACAATTTAATTTCTCCCAAGGCATTCATTACTCACACAAATAATATCGGCGAAGCAAATGTGATTGCGCCTTTTAGCACCTTAGGCATCAATACAATTATAGGAAATGCCAACATTATCGGCGCTTATGCTTTGATTGGGCATGATTGCAAAGTAGGAAATTATAACTTTATCAGCTCTTACACTTCTTTTGGCGGAGGTGCAAGTATAAAAGATTTCAATTTCTTGGCCCATAAAACTACTTTAACTCCCAAAACAAACGTTGAAAATAATTGTATTGTATCAGCAAACTCCGTAGTATCTAAGAAACTTAAGTCAAATTCCATTGCACTTGGGAATCCTGCTGAAATCATCGGAATAAACACAAATCAAATAAAGGAGATATAAATATGGAAGAAAAAATAAAGCAAATCATTCTTGAATTAAGACCTGATATTGAACTCGACCAAACAATAGAATTCATTAATGATGGGGTATTTGATTCCTTTGATATCATTTCATTGGTCGCTTCTCTTGACAAAGAATTTGGAATTTCCATAGATGGGAGCAAAATTACTCCAAAATATTTCAACACACTCAAAGATATTCAAAATTTAGTGAAAGAAAGCAAAAATGAACTTTAATTTTATTGGAAAAAAAATCTCCTCAATTACTAGCATACTCCCAGAAAATGAAAGTTTTTTTGATGATGAAATTTCCAATTATAACTTCCCGCCCAAAAAATCAAGAATTCTCAAAGAACTTATGGGATACGAAAAACACAGGGTTGCGTCTCCCAATACGCTTGCTTCTGATTTTATCATCGCTGGATTTGAACATCTTTTTACAAATAATATTATAGAAAAAGATGAAATTGACGCCTTCATTTATGTTACCCAATCTCCTGATTATCTTGTTCCACAAACTTCAACCATTATCCAACATAAAGTCGGACTAAAAAAAGATATTTTATGCTTTGATTTAAATCAGGGTTGCGCAGGGTTTATTCACGGACTTTTTCAAGCATTCTTTATGCTAGAAAACCCTAAGATTCAAAAAGTAGCCATTGCAAATTCAGATGTTTTGAGCCATAAAGTCAATAAAAAAGATCGCAATAGTTATCCCCTAGTAGGTGATGGTGGGAGTATTGCCATCGTTGAAGCAAGCAAAATCAAAAATGAAATCTTTTGTTTCAACCAAACTTTCGGAGAAAATGCACTTGCTATTTCCATCCCTGCAGGTGGCTTTAAACTCCCCTCCACAGACGCAACAGCCAAAGATTTTGAAGATGAAGACGGCAATATCAGAAGTTTAAACAATCTTGTTATGCAAGGGGCTTCCGTTTTTAGTTTCGTGCAAGAATATGTGCCTGTAATGGTAGATTCACTATTAAAGGAAGCAAAACTTTCCAAAGAGGAAATTGATTATTTTCTCTTTCATCAGCCCAATAAATTTATGCTTGAAAAACTTGCCGATAAAATGCAAATTCCTCACCATAAAATGCCCAACAACATCGTGCAAAATTTTGGCAATGGAAGTGGGATCACGATACCTCTTAATATTTGCTTTAATTTATCCTCTGATGCCAAAAAAAATCCCTTAAAAGTCTGCCTTGGTGGATTTGGAGTGGGACTCACACTCTCAGGGATTATTATGGATTTAGAAAAAATTCCTCATCTGCAACTCATAACCCTAAAGGAATCCTATGCAAACCTTACTGAATAAAATCCAAGATCTATTAGATGTCAAAGACTTAGATCTCCAATCAAAATTGAATGATTTTGACGAATGGGATAGTTTAAGTATGGTCGCCCTAATTTCTTTTGCGCAAAAATATTACCATATTAATATCAGCATTAATGAATTAATGGCGTGTCAAAATATTCAAAATATTTGTGATTTAATATTACCGCTGGGGGGGGGGGCAGATAAACTAAAATCATCACTCTCTTCAATCTCTCTTTTATTTTCGATCCAAAAAAGTGCTTGATATGAAAAATATTTTATTTATTGGGGCGGGAGGATTTGGAAGTGAATGCTACCAATATTTATCAGATGTAATGAATTTTGATAAAACTATTTCTTTTAAGGGCTTCTTATCTACAAGTAATGATTTAGCCCCTTATGGATTGGAGCATTTGTTTTTAGGACACTATGATGATTATAAATTTATGGAAAATGATTATGTTGTGATTGCTATTGGTTCGCCTGTTGCAAGATTTAATATTTATCATTTACTTAAAGATAGAGGTGTAAAATTTTACAATTTAATTTCTCCCAAGGCATTCATTACTCACACAAATAATATCGGCGAAGCAAATGTGATTGCGCCTTTTAGCGTGATTGCTTATAATGCAAAAATTGGAAATGGAAATCTGATCAATGTTTCTTGTGCTTTGGGGCATGATAGCGAGATTGGAAATTTTAATGTTATCGGCTCATATTCCGGATTTGCAGGATTTAGTTCTTTAAAAGACGGAAATTTCTTGGGTCCAAGAGTGAGTCTATTTCCCAAAGCAAAAGTAGGCAACAATAATAAAATTTCTGCAGGAAGTATTATTTTTAAACGCCTCAAAGACAATACTATAGCCTTTGGAAATCCGGCTGAAATCATCGGTGAAAACGAAATTTTTCATTTTAATTAAGGAGAAAATATGGAAAAAATATATGCAAAACTACAAGACATTTTAGAGGCAGACAATCTCTCAGATAATGATATTTTAGATAATTTTGAAGATTGGGATAGTTTGAGCATCATCACTCTAATCACATTTTTAGATAAAGAGTATGGTGTAAATCTCTATACAAACGAAATCAAGGCCACAAAATCCGTAAAAGATTTAATGGATTTAATCAAAAGCAAACTCAAATGAAATCCTTTGCTTTGCTCACAGGTGGAAACTCAGGTATTGGTAAGAGCATTGCTGAAGAATTAAGTAAAACACACAAAATTATCTTTATTTCACGCAATCCCGCCAAAACAATTGAGGTAATACAAACACTCCCAAACCCTGATGGACATAAAATTCTTGAATGCGATTTAAAAAATTTAAAAAAGATTGAGTGCATTATGCAAGAGATTTCTAAAGATCTTAAGATAGAAGTTTTCATCCATTCCGCAGGAGTGAGTTATATTTCTTATGCAAAAAATTTCTCCCTAAGCGAAATGTCAGATTGTGCCAATATTAATCTCTATTCAGCAATGATGATCATAAAATACTTGCTCAAAAAATCATTCAAATCCTGTCTTAAAAATATTATTTTTATCTCTAGCACATTCTCAAAAAAAGGAGAAATTGCAAATAGTTTTTACGCTTCTACAAAGGGTGGATTAGATTCTTATATGAAAAGCCTAAGCGTGGAACTTGCACCAAATATTCGGGTCAATTCCATTCTTCCAGGAGGCATATTTGAAACAGGTATGACAAAAAAACTTTTTACCGATGAACAAAAACAAGAAATTCTAAAAAAATACCCGCTTGGAGAAGGAAAATGCGAAGAGATTGCACAAGGCGTGAGATTTTTACTTCAAAATAAATGGATAAGTGGGCAACAAATCATCATTGATGGAGGATTTTGTGCCTGATATTTCACATACTAAACCGACGCTCCATCTATTGAAGCAGATATTAAATAAGGAAAATATATGGAAAATAAAAATCTGATTCTTTTTAAAAATAATCATCAAGCCATCACAAAAGAAATCTTGTTTAATTCCTTGCTTGAAATTGGGGCAAACGAATGTGAATATCTGTTTATCCATTCTGAACTGAATTTTGGAACACCCAATGAAACAATGAGCAAAAAAGAGCTCTTATCCGAGATTTTTGATGTTTTTATCAACCTTAATGTCCCTAATCTCATTATGCCTACCTTTAGCTTTAGTTTTTGTGCTAGAGAAGATTTTAACTTGCAAAAAACCAAATCCCCTATGGGAATTTTTAGCGAATATTTTAGAAAACATCCTAATGCTAAACGTAGCATTGATCCCTTAATGTCTTGCGCACTCATAGGTAAAGATCAAAGTCTGCTAGAAATCTCCAAACACTCTTGTGGCAAAGGAAGTTTATTTGATAAATTGCACCATAAAAATGATGTAAAATTTTTGTTTTTTGGCAATATAGTAAGTGATTGTTTTACTTATTCTCATTATATTGAAAAAATACTTGAAGTTCCCTACAGATATGATAAAACTTTTGAAGGTAAAATTATTCTAGAAGACAAAACCTATCAAGACAGCTTTATTTTACCCGTCAGATATGCCAATGTAAAAGCATTCGAAGATGATAGATTGAATAAATTACTCCAAAATGAAATCAAAGAAATTAAAACAGGAAAATCCCAAATCCAAATCGTGAATGAAAAAAATGCCTATGCCCTAATCTATGAGGCAATAGAGAAAGACATAGACTTTATGCTTAAGACTCCTTATCCAAGAGATACCCTAGACAATAGTTATCTTTATGAAAAAAAAGTTGCCCTATGAACTATACATTTCTTAGCGGAGCAACTTCAGATATTGGAAAGGCAATTGCACACTCACTAAGCAAAAGTCGCACACTCCTTTTAAGTGCGCGAGATAAAAAAAAGTTGGAAGAAATCGAATTGATTCCTGATTTTCCTCATAAAATCTTACCTCTCGATCTTAATCATATCCAAGATATTAAACCCTCTATAGAAAGCTTTATTCTAGGGGGGGGGGGGATAGACACTTTTATTCATTGCGCTGGGGACGCTAGCTTTGGGGCTATCAAACATTTTGACTATACCCACGCACTTGCAAGTTTTAATGTAAATATTTTAAGTTGCTGTGAAATCATTTCCATATTATTAAAAAAATCAAATAAAAATTGCCTTAAAAATATCATTCTGATTTCAAGCATATCCACGCTCAAAGGGTACAAGGGTACAAGTATTTATGCAGCAGCAAAAGCGGGGTTAAATTCTTTGGCAAGAAGCTTATGCAATGAACTGAGTCCTAAAGTAAGAATCAACTCCATCTGTCTTGGACCTATCCCTACAAATTCGAATGCATATTTAGATCAAAATAATTCAGATATAAGCGGATTTCATTCGGGAAACTGCGAAGATGTAGCAGGATTAGTAGAATTTTTATGTTCAAAATCTTCTGTCTATATCAATGGACAAAATATCGTTCTTGATGGAGGAAGAAGCGTTATAGGATGATAGGGTTATGATATAATAACCTCAAATTTACTCAATCGGGATTAGAATGAAAATCAATGTGGTGGAATATCTCCAAGAAACACTTCAAAAATACCCTGATAAAATAGGCTTTGAAGATAGCAATCAAAAACTTAGTTTCAAGGATTTTTTTCAATATTCTCTTCATATTTCAACCCATTTAAGCAATTTAGAACTTGATTGCGTTGTTATCGCTATCTTCTTACCTAAAAATATTGAATCACTCCTATGCATTAGTGGTATTTTGCTTTCTGGAAATATTTATATGCCCTTAGATATCAAAAGCCCTCAAGAAAGACTCAAATCAATTTTAGAGAATATTGCTCCTGGATTTATCATTACAGATATTGCCCATAAAAATAAGATTCAAGATATTTTTCCTGAAGAAAAAATTCTACTCATAGAAAATCTATTAGAAAAAACAGAAAATATAAAAACAAATTTTGCTTCTAGAATTGATACAGATCCTGCTTACATTATCAACACTTCAGGTTCAACAGGGGTACCTAAGGGAGTAGTAGTTTCTCATAGAAGCATCATTGATTATATTGAATGGATTTTAAGTGAAAAATCTATTTGCCCCACAAGCGATGATGTGATTGGTAATCAATCGCCATTTTATTTTGATAAGTCTTTATTTGATATTTATCCAACATTTAGCATTGGGAACAAGCTGATTTTACTTCCCGAACAGGCATTTATTTTTCCTGCCAAAGCTTTAGAAATTTTGGAAGAAAAAGAAATTAATTACATCTATTGGGTGCCTTCTATCTTGAATACTATCGCACATTATGATTTGCTCAAAAACACCAAACCCAAACTAGATAAAATATTTTTTGGTGGCGAAGCAATGAGTGCAAAAATTTTGAATTATTTCAAATCTCACTACCCAAATGCCACCTTTGGAAATCTTTACGGACCTAGTGAAATCACAGATATTTGCGCTTACTATATCGTTAAAAAAGAACTCAAAGATACAGATCCCATTCCCATAGGAAAACCCTGCAGGAATACTCAAATAGTTATTATTGATGAAGAAAATAATAAAATTTGCACACAAGGAAAGTCAGGAGAAATCTATATTCGCGGGAGTTGTCTATCACTGGGCTATTACAATGATTTAGAAAAAACAAAGTCTGTTTTTGTGCAAAATCCTCTACACCATTTATTTTATGATAGGATGTATAAAACAAATGATCTAGGCTACTATAACCAAGAGGGTGAAATTATTCTGATAGGTAGAAAAGATTTTCAAATCAAACACAATGGCTATCGTATCGAGCTTGGGGAAATTGAAAATGCTTTGGGAGATTTTAGAGCAATCAGCAATCATTGCGCCATCTATGCAAATAATCAAATTATTCTTTGCTATGAAAGTCAAAAAGAAATTGCCAAAACAGAATTCTTGAAGCATTTAAAAAACAGACTTGCAAAATATATGATGCCACATCTATTTTTACATTTTGAAAAACTTCCCTTGAATGCCAATGGCAAGATTGATAGAAAGACAATTCAAGCCAATATTTGCTCAACAAATCAAAATGGATAAAATGTGTTAAAATTCAGACTAAAAAAATTACCAAAGATAATCAAAATATAATAAGCAATGAAAAATTTCATACAAACAAAAATATCGTGCATTTATCCTCAAATCAATCTTTTAAAGGCAAAAATGCCCTTTTATACAAACCTTTACTCTTATACCAATATTTCTTACTGGGTAAAATCTACTCCCAGCACCCTTTTGCTTCTGAAGGAAGAAAAACAACTCATCAGGGTATATTTTTTTACAAATGATTTTATAGAGCTTGAAGAACTCATCACAGATCTCACGCACGATAAAAATCTCTGCATAGAAATCTTGCAAAAACAACCTGAGATTTATTTTAAAACACTCAAACCTCAAGCTCTTTATCTGCGCCTGAGAAAAACACTCACACCGCTCTCTCCATCTTCTGAAAGTCACACAAATTTTGATAATATCAATCCAAAAACATTGCACAAATTATTATTCAAAGATTTTAATCCTAATTTTGACCACTTACCTAATCTCAAAATGCTTCAAAATCGTTTTAAAAACAGACACATTCTAAGCGTGCGTACTCAAAATATTATCTATAGTTATCTTATTTTTACCCATACTGGCAAAAGCGCGTATTTAAATTTTATTGCCAACTACGGCGATAAGCAAAGTCTGCTTGAAATCTGGAAAGTCTTTTATCAAAAGTTAAACACTCTTGAGGTAAAATTTCTTCACTTATGGTGTGATACCCTTAATCTAAAGGCATTAAATATGTATCAAAAAGAAAATTTTTCCATAGATGGTCTAAAGAACTATATTTATATAAAACTTTCTAAGACAAACGGGGGGGGGGCCTACAAAAGGTTAAGAAACAAATACCTATTGACTATTCTCATATTAGGATCAAATAGAGAAAAAACAGATAATGCCAATCGTTTTGTAAGCAATTCTGTAAAGCAGGTTGCTTAGTATGGTTTATCAAAAAATTATTCTCATCGGACAAGCAACCATTGCATTAAATATCTTAAAAAATTTGCTTGAATATAGACATTTTATTTGCGTTATTTCCTACAAACCCCATAATCTCTGCATATTAAAAACATTTTGCCAATCAAACAAACTATCCTATCAAAGTTATGAAGACTCCGCGCCATTGAGTGAATTTTTATATTCTCTCAATTCCAAAACTCTCATCATTAGTGCCAACAATAATTATATTTTTCCTAATAATATTCTTTCAAAAACCAATCTTAAAATCATTAATTTTCACAATGCCCTGCTTCCTCTTCATAAGGGAGTAAATGCCCCTATTTGGAGTATTTATAATCAAGAAAAAACCACCGGAATTACTTGGCATCTAGTCAGCTGTGAGCTCGATAGTGGGGATATTATTATCCAAAAAGAAATCCCGCTAAGCCCAGATATTAATAGCTTCAAATTAATCCAACTTTTAATGGAATTGGGGCTGGAAGCATTTTTGGAGATCAAGCAAGATTTATTGAATGACACCCTATCAAGTACCCCTATGCCAAAATCTCTCTTGAACCCTCATAAATCAAACGACCTTCCAAATAGTGGCTTTTTGGAAATAGAATGGGAAAAAGAAAAAATTAGTGCATTTTTAAGGAGTATGGATTCTGGGGGCATTATGCCAAAACCAAAAATACACTTATGTAAAATGGAATATTTTATTATAAAATATTCCATTGACAAACCCATCTCTGGATCCATTCTTTTAAGCAAAAATAATATTCATATGCTTCTAGGGGGGGGGGGGGCTAGATGACTTCTCTATAAACAATCTCTTCTTCACTCGTTTGATCGATTTTGAAAAGAATTGTATATGAAGTTACTCCATCCCTCTCTTATTGAACAATACAAACAAGATATACAAAGTCAAGCCCAAAAACTCTATAGAAATGATTTCATCTCCATAGATAAAGAAATTTATGGGAAAAAATCCCAAAAAAGCCTGATTTTTTTAATCCCCTATAAAAATTTCACCAAACTTTATTTTATTTCATCGGATTTAAACGATCTTGAAAAAGAATTGAAAAATTTGGATTCTAATCAACTCTGTTTAGAAATCATTCAAAGAGGAGATTTAGATTTAGAACTGAAAGATATTCTCAAAAAGCATTTCACTTTTCATACGCGATATGAAAAACTTCTCATCAATATAAAAAATTTAAAATCCAAAATAAAAAGAGACTTTCATACAATACAATACGCCAAAAACAATGATTTGGATTTCATTTATACAACCTTGCACACAAATTTTGACGAAAGATTTGATCATCTCCCAAGTGAGCAAGATCTCCTAAACCTTATTCAAAACCATCAAATTTTGATTAAAAAAACAGGTACAGAAATCACTGCTTATTGTATTTACACACTCAATGGAAAAACAAGCCATTTTAATTATCTTCTAAATCTTAAAGCCGAACCTTTCACTCTGATAGCACTGATGGAGGAATATTATGAACAAATAAAAACAAAAAATATCCAGTATGTCTATCTCTGGGTAGATGTATTAAAAAATATCCGTGTCAAAAATATGCATTTAAAATATGGCTATCAAAGTAGCAATATTTTCAATCATACTTTTATAAAAACCAATTTTAAGGAGTAAATTATGAAAACAAAAATCCAAAATCTCATTTGCAAATCCTTGCAAAATTTGAGCGATGAGCTTGAAAATGATGCATTAAAAAATCCCGATGCAAGTACAAAAATTTATGGGGGGGGGGGCAACTTAGATTCTTTGGCGCTAGTGAGCTTTATTTCCGATCTTGAAGAAAGTATCAGTGATACATTGGGCATTGATATCACGCTTGCTGATGAAAGGGCAATGAGTCGCAGAAATTCACCTTTCAAAGATGTGCAAAGTCTAAATGAATATATTTTGGAATTGATTTCTCAAAAAAGTCCTTCCCTATGAAAAAAATCTTTATCATTACAGGGAGCAGAAAAGGTATCGGTAAAGACCTTTGTTCTTATTATCTTCAAAAAGGGCATATTGTATGCGGCTGCTCGCGATCACAAGGAAGCATCTCACACCCAAACTACAGGCATTTTGAATTAGATGTCAGCGATGAAAAATCTGTAGTAGCGATGCTTAAAGCCGTCAAAAAAGAATTCGGACAAATTGATGTATTGCTCAATAATGCTGGCATTGCCTCAATGAATCATTTACTTTTGACCCCGTTGAAAAGTGTGCAAAATATCTTTGCCACAAATGTTTTCGGGAGTTTTTTATTCATCAGGGAATGTGCTAAAATTATGAGTGCAAGCTACCTCAAGAATAAAAAACACACTCCCTACCCTCATTATCGCATTGTAAATTTTGCCACTATCGCCACTGCCCTAAGACTTGAGGGCGAAGCGATCTATGCTGCATCAAAAGCAGCCATTATCAATCTCACTGAAATTGCTGCTAAAGAACTAGCTTCCTTTGGCATTACCATAAATGCAATTGCTCCCACACCTGTCCCAACTGATCTTATCAAAAATGTCCCTAAAGAAAAAATGGACGCCCTGCTCGCCTCTCAGGCCATTAAGCGATTTGGAAGTTTTGAAGATGTATTACATCCCATAGAATTTTTCATTAATGAAAAAAGCGATTTTATTACCGGACAAACTTTATTCTTGGGGGGCGTGAATGCCTAACTTCTCCCATCCGTTTTTACAAAAAATCTTTGCTTATCCCAAAGAAAAAGAAGCCCTAATCTATCAAAATCATTCTTATACTTACGATGAGTTATGCCAACAAACGCAGGCTCAAATAAAATGCCTCTCAAATATTCCAAATGGCTCATCTATGGGAATTATAGGTGACTATGACATTGATTGTGTCTCGATGTTACTAGCAGGCATTGAAAAAAAAATGATCCTAGTTCCCTTAAGCGAACAAATCAGCAACCCTGAAAAACTTGAAATCGCTCAAACAGATTTGCTCTTTCAAAACAATATTCTTACCCCCTATACGCATAAAGCAAAGCACACAATGCTACAACACTTACAAGATTCTTCCCAAAGCGGGTTAATCCTATTTTCAAGCGGAAGCACGGGCAAACCCAAAGCCATCGTGCATAACTTAGACAATCTGCTTAATGCTTATAGAGAGAAAAAATACAGGTCGATAAAAATCTTGCTTTTTTTAATGTTTGATCATATTGGCGGACTAAACACGCTTTTTAATACGCTTGCAATGGGAGCTTGCGGAGTAGGAATTGAAAACAGGAAAAATGTAGAGCTTCTTGCTCAAACCATTCAAAACCATCAAATTTCTCTCTTACCTGCAAGCCCATCATTATTAAACCTGATGCTTTTGAGCGAAGTCAATAAACACTATAATTTAAGTTCTTTAAAAGTCATCACTTATGGCACCGAACAAATGCCCTCTTCTCTGCTTGCAAGACTAAAAGATATCTTCCCTAAAGTCAAATTCCATCAAACCTTTGGAGCCACAGAAGTAGGAATTACCCAAACCAAATCCTTTAAAAATGCCATCAAGCTTGAAGATGTTGCGTATAAAATCATTCAAGGAGAACTTTATCTCAAATCCGATACTTGCGCACTCGGTTACCTCAACGTTTCAGACAATGTCTTTGATGCACAAGGATATTTTGCCACTGGGGATTTGGTTGAAACAATTGAGAAAGACGGGGAAGAGTATATCAGGATTGTTGGGAGAATCAAAGAAATCATCAATGTCGGGGGTGAAAAAGTATTGCCCCAAGAGGTTGAAGAAGTTGTTTTTGAAATGGATGGCATCAAAGACTGCCTTGCCTATGGAGAAGCCAATCCCATCACAGGACAAAGCGTGAGTTTAAAAGTCGTGTTAGATGAAAAGATTTTAGACCCTAAAGACAAAATAGGATTAAAAAAGCTTATCCGTGAATTTTGTAAAAATCGATTAGAAAACTATAAAATCCCTACAAAAATCATCGTCACACAAAATTTAAACGTGAGTGCGCGATTCAAAAAAATGAGGGGGGGGGGGCTAACTAATCTTCCCCTCTGGGCAAATAATCTTAATTATTATTTCCTTAGGAACCTCCAATGTTCTTAAGGCATACTTTTTTTGAAAGATTCCAAACCTATAAAAACCGCATTGCCCTGATCCATAAAGACCAAAAATACACTTATGGAGATTTAAATGAAAAAATATCTGAACTCTTATTGTCTCTAAAAATTCCTGATCAAAGTGCTGTTTCTCTAGTGGGAGACTACAGCTTTGAAACCATAGCAACCTTTCTTGCATTATGCATCAAAAAATGCATCATCACACCTATAAATTTAAAACCCCCTACTCACCTGATTGAACATCTTTGGGCGCAATTTTTGATTGAAAAAAATCAAGTTTTACCTATTAAAAAAAACCTCACTTGCCCCCAAAACCACCCCCTCATCAAACAACTCATCCAAAAAAATGCAAGTGGATTGATTATTTTGAGTTCTGCAAGCACGGGCAAACCCAAAAGCATTCTTCACAATCTGGATTTAATGCTTGATTTTTATGCTCAAAAAACTTTCAACCCTACTAACGTCGCAGGAGTATTTTTATTTGATCATATTGCTGGGATTGATGTGCTCCTAAGTCAATTTAGCACTTCAGGGATATTATGTGTTCCCGAATTCAGGACACCCCAAAGCGTGGGTGAAATCATTCAAAAATATCGCGTAGAAATTCTCCCCTCTTCGCCAACTTTTTTACGTCTGCTTTTGCTTGCCCAAATTACAGACACATTTGATCTGACCTCATTAAAACTCATTATTTATGGTTCTGAAATGATGCCCCCTCAATTGTTAAAAGATTTAAAAAATACTCTGCAATGGGTAAAATTCAAGCAAAGCTTCGGGACAAGCGAAACAAACGCCATTAAGACTAAAAATGCAAAAACTGCTTCAGGTTTTATCCGATTAGATCCCGCCCACACACAATATAAAATCATCAATAATGAATTATGGCTAAAGTCCAAGACTCAAACATTAGGCTATTTGGAAACTTATGAAGATACTTTTGAAGAAGGTTGGTTTAAGACGGGAGATCTAGTAGAAACCATCAGTGAAGATGGAGAAGAATTTATTAAGATTATCGGTCGCACCAAAGAAATCATCAATGTAGGCGGACAAAAAGTATTACCCCAAGAGGTTGAAAACACTATCGGGGAGTTAAAGGGCATCAAAGACTGCCTTGCCTATGGAGAAGCCAATCCCATCACAGGACAAAGCGTGAGTTTAAAAGTCGTGTTAGATGAAAAGATTTTAGACCCTAAAGACAAAATAGGATTAAAAAAGCTTATCCGTGAATTTTGTAAAAATCGATTAGAAAACTATAAAATCCCTACAAAAATCATCGTCACACAAAATTTAAACGTGAGTACGCGATTCAAAAAAATGAGGAGATAGCAATTATTTTAAAGCCATAGTGCCCAAGGCGCATTTCCACTTTGCCACATCTTTGTCATCTCCATTTTATCACGCAAAGTATCCATACATTTCCAAAATCCATAATGCTTATAACTATATAGTTCTCCACTTTGAGCAAGTCCCCTTAAAGGAGCTTGCTCAAATACGCAACTCTCATCCTGTTGAATATAATCAAAAATTTTTGGCTCGCATACAAAAAATCCTCCATTTATCCAACCAGCATTATGCAAGCTTTTATCACCCTTAGGTTTTTCAGTAAAACTTTTGATGCGTCCATCACTCTCTTGGATATCAAGCGCACCAAACTTACCATCAGGCAACACAGAAGTCATAGTCATTGCCTTTTTATGGGATTTGTGAAATTTAATGAGTGCAGGAATATCCACATCACTCAATCCATCGCCATAAGTCAGCATAAAAGTTTCATTCTGCACATAAGGTCTGGCTTGTAAAATCCTGCCTCCTGTCATCGTATCTTGCCCCGTATAAAGCATAGTGACTTTCCAAGGCTCGTGACGCATCGTGTGTATCTGCATAGAATTATCTGCCATATCAATGGTAATATCGCTGTAACGGGTATAATAATTAATAAAATATTCTTTGATAATATGGGATTTATAGCCTGTCAATACAATGAACTCATTATAACCATAATAGCTGTAAATCTTCATAATGTGCCATAAAATAGGTTTTCCTCCAATTTCAACCATAGGTTTTGGCTTAACCTCAGTTTCTTCAGATAACCGCGTACCATACCCACCTGCCAAAATCAAAACCTTCATTGCATTGCACCTTTTTTTCTTATTGATACATTTTGCAGAGATTTTATCGAAACTATTCTTGTTTTACACTATAATGATTTCATTAAATTACCAAAATACCCATCAAAGAAAGCAAGAATGAATTATCTACAACTCAAGATCAGTAATCTGATACCTAAAAACTCCCTTGAATATCGCTCCATTACAGATCCAAACAAGCCCTATAGCATTGCAGATATGACAAAATATGGTTTGCGCACAAGTAAAACAGACAGATGGGGGGGGGGGCAAACAAATGATCCTCTCAATGTGCCGCTTGATGAAATTCAAATTCTCCAACTTGACCAAGTTGAACTCATTGAGCAATGTGCTGTTTTTAAAAATGGTCAAACTATCTATGAAACCCTTGATTGCTACGATCCCACTAATACATACCCTCAAACCCAATATGACTATATTAAAAATCTTTCATTATTCAATCTAAAGACTTATCAAGATATAAAGAATTATGTTAAACACTTGTATTTTTTAAGACAAAACAAAAAACTTCTTGACCCAAAAATCCCAAAAATTCTTTGCTTTTGTCCGTGGTTTTCGAATATGTATCATTTTTTATTTGAAGCCTACCCAAGACTTTTAATTCTTTTGGAGCATTTTAAAAAACAAGGAATTGAAGATTTTTATATCATTGCACCTCCAAAATATAGAGGATATGCAAAATATCATCACTGGTATATCCAAGATATTTTCAAAATGTTGCAAATCCCTCAAGATAAAGTCATTTATCTTGATTATAAAATCTCTCAAGCAAACCATCTTTATGCCTGCACCTCTCCAAGATGCAATCCAACTTATGTCCTGCCCGCTATCAAAAAACTTCAAAATTATTTTTATGAGAAAGATTTTAAAAATCTTGGGACACGTATCTATATCAGTAGGAAGAAATCCGCTTATAGGTATTTAAATAATGAAGAAGAAATTTATGAAATCCTCCATAAAGAATATGGCTTTACACGTATATATATGGAAGATTTTAACCTTAAAGAAAAAATAAATATTATGATGAATGCAGAAATTACTCTCAGCGTAGATGGGACAAGTGCTGTAAATGGCTGTTTTATGGAAAAGCCCAATGCAAAAATAATTGCTCTCAGACCTTATGAAATGTCTGAATTTCAACTATTTATACCAAGTGTATTCGAAAATATTCAATATCTCCCCATAGTCTGTGACGTTCAAGATCAAATCGGGGAAAATATATGGAGCAGAAGCAATTTGTATTTAAACCCAGATTACTTGCACAAAAAATTTCAAGAATATCAAGTTGAGCGCATCAATTAAGCTAATATTTTATATAATCAAAATACATTTCGCCCTAGGGCAATATATTTAAGGAAACAAATGAAAACCCAAGCTTATCCAGAATATAAGCAATTTTACTCACCCGCATTTAATGCAGAGTCATTTCTGAAATGCCAACCCAACTTTAATGACACAAATCATATCGAATCTGTAAAAATTTTTGAACAAAACGATCATCAAAATCCTCTCATCACAATTGCAATTCCTACTTATAAGCGCATTGATACACTGATTGAAGCACTCAAATCAGCTATTTCTCAAAATATACCAATGGGATGGGGGGGGGGGTATGAAATTATCGTTGTAGAAAATACGGACGACTTCTACGCCTCAAGCAAACTAGAAGAAATTCTTCAGGACTACAGAGGTAAGCTTACTTATTATAGAAATAAACAAAATCTAGGACTTTTTGGTAATTGGAATCGCTGTCTCAGCCTCGCCAAAGGAAAATGGGTTTGCATACTTCACGATGACGATATTCTAATGGATGATTACATTGTCAAAATGGAAGGCTACATCCGACAAATAAATCAAAATACTGCCCTTATTTCAGGAAAAGCTCTCAATTTTTATACAAATCAAGCTGAACTCAAATACAAACATATTGCTCCGGTACCAAAAACTTTATTTTGGTACTGTAAAAAAATTCTAAAAAAAATGCTGAAATTTTTATTTTTTGGCATCTTTCCTAAACATATCAGCAAGAAAAATGCCAATGAAATCATTATAAATAATTCTATCTATCCATCGTGTCTTTTACACAACAAAGAATTATGTATAAAAATGGGTGGTTACAATCAAAATTTTTACCCCTCTGACGATTGGCTTTTTCATATACGTTGCGCACTCCATTCAGATGTTTATTTGGTTGATTATATCTCCCATAAATATCGCTACGACATCAATGAATCTTTTTCCAAAAAAACAATTATTGGGACTTTCATTATCTATTGCCTCAATATTAACAAAAACGCCAAGATAAATTCGATTTACAAAAACTATCTTATCAAGCAATTTTGTGAAGCAGTTTTTGTAAATTCTGGGATAGAAGGAGTAAAAGAAGAGCTTGAAGATTTTATTTCACAATACAATATAGACACCTCACCCATCCGTTTAAAAGAAAATTTAGTGGGCAAGTTCTATAATATTAAATATTTTGACTAAAAATCTAAGGAACATTTTGAATCAAGACAAGCTCCAGTCAAACATTTTTGACTACAAATTTCTATTTTATTTGGTTTCGAATTCTCTCTTTCTGCCGCACAATCAAAATACTGCAAAACTTTCACAAACTGCAAGTTCAAAGTATTTATATTCTATTTTGGAGGTTTCTTATGCTTAACCCTATTCTTAAAGAAGATTTACATTCCATCCTTAACTCGCTTTCAAAAGAACAAAGAGACATTTTTTCAGAATCAACAATCTTGATCACAGGATGTGCAGGTTTTTTAGGGTTCTATTTTATGCATTTCTTTGCTTATTTTCACCAAGAATTAAAAATTTCCAACGTCATTGCTCTAGATAACTTTATGCTTCGCACTCCAAAATGGCTCAATGATTTAAAAATCCAATATCCTGCCCTGATAAAAGTTAATAAATTCGACATTATCAAAGACAAAATCGAAAGCTTGGAAAATTCAAAACAGGCGAACCTCATTATCCATCTAGCAAGCATTGCCTCGCCCGTTTTTTATCGACAATATCCTATAGAAACACTAGATGCTAATATTTGGGGACTTAGAAATCTATTGGAATTTTACAAAGACAAGCCCATTAAGGGACTTTTATTTTTCTCAAGCTCAGAAATTTATGGCGACCCAAGTCCAGACCAAATCCCTACAGACGAAGATTACAGAGGCAATGTTGCTTGTATCGGCCCACGTGCTTGTTATGATGAATCCAAACGCTTTGGAGAAACTTTATGCTATTTGTTTGCACAAAAATATAGTATGCCAATTACCATTGCTCGTCCTTTTAATAACTATGGTCCAGGTATGAATCCTGAAGACAAAAGAGTACCTGCAGATTTTGCTAAAGCAATCTTGCAAAATAAAAATATTGAAATTTTAAGCGATGGAAGTCCCAAAAGAACTTTTTGCTATATATCCGATGCACTTAGCGGATATATAAAAACACTTGCTTATCAAAAATTTGACTATTTTAATATCGGCACAGATACTCCAGAAATATCAATCAAGGAACTTGCTCTGATCTACAAAAATGCCGGCGAAAAACTATTGAATTATAATCAAAACATCATTTTTGAAACGCCAAGCGATAAGGAATACCTCACCCATAACCCCAATCGCCGATCTCCTATTATAAAAAAAGCAAAAGAACTCCTCTCCTATGAACCTAAGATCTTAGTTGAAGAAGGGGTAGAAAGATTTTTAAAATTCTTAATCCTAGAAAAAGAGGAAAAATGATGAAAATAACAGTTTTTGGACTTGGTTTTGTAGGTCTTACAACAGCTGTAGGATTTGCCAAAAAAGGCTTTAATGTTAGAGGTTGCGAAATAGATGATTTAAAATACCAAATGCTTCAAAATGCTCAAGTGCCTTTTTTTGAAGAAAATTTAGAAGAAGCTCTCAAAGAAGTTTTAAATGAAAAACTTTTTATTACAAACGACGTTATCCAAGCACTTCAAGATGCAGAAATTATTTTTTATTGCATCGGCACCCCAATGGGGGAAGATGGAGAAGCCGATCTTAGCCATATCCTCAAGGCTCTAAGGGTTTTTGCTCAAAACAAAAACAAAACTTCCAACAAACCGATTCTAGTTATTAAATCTACCGTTCCTCCATCAACTTCAAGCGAAATTTTCATCCCTTTTTTAGAAAATCTAAAGCTAAAAAATAATCAAGATTTTATTTTGGCAAACAACCCTGAATTTTTACGCGAAGGTTTTGCCTACAACGATTTTATGAATCCAGACAGAGTAGTGATTGGCACGCAAGATGCAAAAAATCTAAATGCTCTTGAGAGGCTTTATGAACCTTTTAATACAAAAATAATATTTACCAATCTCAATACGGCCGAATTCATTAAATATTTAAGCAATACAACCCTTTCTATGATGATCAGCTATGCTAATGAAATGAGTATGGTTGCAGAAACGATTGGAAATATAAACATACCTGAAGCATTTAAAACGCTCCATTTTGATAAACGCTTCAGTGGAAATCCTGCTAGTATTACAAGCTATATATATCCTGGAATGGGCTTTGGAGGGTATTGTTTGCCTAAAGACACGCTTGCAATATGTAAAAAATCAAAAGATAAGGGATATGAAACAAAAATCTTACAAAACATTATCCGTGTTAATGAAGAGATCTTGGATTTTCATCTTTCAAAAATCTGCAATGAAGTTCCCAAAAATTCCAAAATAGGGGTGCTGGGACTCAGTTTTAAACCAAATAGCGATGATGTCAGAGAAAGTAAATCATTCATTTTGATTCAAAAACTTCTTCAAAATGGATTCAAAAATATAAGCGCCTATGATCCTCTAGCAAATAAGGCATTTAAAAACACCTACAAATTAGAAATCAAATATTGCGAAAATTTAGAAGAAATGCTTATTTGGGGTGAAGTTTTTATCATTGCAACAGCTTGGGAAGTGTTTAAAACTATTCCTAAATTTCCAAAGAAAAAAATATATAATTTAAGATATATAGAACTAGATTAAATTAAAAAAATTTTTAAAATAAGGAAAAATAATGCAATATATAATAAAAAAGAACATACCTTTTCTTGTAAGCATACTTTTTAATCTTCAAAATAATTGTATGCTCAAGTCTTTCTATTTTGCCACAAAATTAGAATGGCAAAGAATTGCAAATATTTTTAAAATATTTCAACAATTTTTGAAAATTTTCAAAGTATAGACTTATGAAACTCTTAATAACAGGGGCAACAGGCTTTGTGGGAACAAATTTTGTCCTAAAACTACATCAAAAATATAATATCACAGCACTATTGCGTCCCCATAGCAATCAAAAAGCCATTCAAGATTATTGTAAAATACACCGATATGATGGGAATATTGAAAATCTTATCAAATTATTTGAATGTGAAAATTTTGAAGGCGTCATCCATTTGGCAACCCTTTATAAATCCAATCATAGCATTGAAGATTTAGATGCGATTTTAGAATCAAATATCATCTTTGGCACCCAAATCCTAGAAGCACTCAAAATAAACCCACCGAATTTTTTTATCAACACACTCACCTTTAGTCAATTTGCCAATACAACAACATACACTCCAGCAAGTCTCTATGACGCAAGCAAACAGGCATTTTTTGATATTATAAATTTTTACAATCAAAGCCTGCCTACAAAATTTTCGCAGCTGTTGCTTTACAATACTTACGGGATAAATGATTTTCGACCTAAAATTTTCAATCTATGGCAAAACAATATCCAAAATCAACTACCCTTAGCAATGTCAGCAGGAAATCAAAAAATTGACATCAGTCATATCGATGATGTGATCAATGGTTTTGATATTTTGATACAAAATATCACCAATAAGGAAAGTTTCGATCCTTCCATTATCTACACTTTAGAAAATTTTCCACGCTATAGTTTGAAAGAATTGGCAAACATTTTTGAAAATGTCTTAGCCAAAAAACTCAACATTATTTGGGGAGCAAATCCCCCAAGACAAAATGAAATACAAGAGCCTATTTCAAGCTTATTATCTGAAAAATTTCAGAAATTACCAAATTGGAATCCTCAAATCACCTTAGAACAAGGGATTAAAAAAACTTTTGGAGAACACAAATGAGTCAAAAAATTGCTATCTTGGGTGCTGGAATTGCTGGAATTTCTGCTGCATATCACGCACAACAAAAATATCCTAATGATGAAGTTGTCATTTATGAAAAGGAATCTTTTTGGGGAGGGCTATGTGGAGGATTTGAACTTGATTCAACATTGGGAAAATTTTGGTTCGATCATTTTGTACATCTTTCATTTGCTTCCGACCCTTATGTAAAAGACAACTTTAATCGTTCTGCAACCCCGATCCTACACACCCCTGATCCCATAAACTATTACAAAAATATTCAGATCAAGCATCCTGCTCAAAATAATCTCTATCCCCTTGATCCTGAAATAAAAGTAAAAATCATCAAAGATATGCTTAAAAATGTTTATGAAATCCCGACAGAAAAAAGAGAAGCAAAAAATTTTGAACAATGGCTAAAGTTCCAATATGGTGATTATTTTGCAGAACATTTTCCAATGGCTTATACCCGAAAATATTGGACGACAGAAGCAAAAAATCTTAGCGTTTCTTGGGTTGGGGATCGCCTTTATCGCCCAAATATTGAAGAAATTCTTTATGGAGCAATGAGCAATAATACACCTTGTACTTATTATGCCAAAGAACAAAGATACCCCAAATGCGGACAATATCGATCATTTTTTAAGCTCTTTGCAAACCAGTGCCATATTCTCTATAACTATGAAGTCAGCAGTATTGATATGGAATCAAAAACATTAACCTTCAAAACAGGAGATTCAAAACATTTTGACAAAATTATCTCCACTCTTCCTCTGCCCTCTTTGCCAAATTTAATTGTTCAATGCCCCAAGAATATTCAAGAAGCCAAAAAAGATTTGTTTGCAACTTCAGGAGCAATTGTTTCGCTTGGATTCAATAAAAAAATTGCAGTCAAAAACTTATGGTTTTATATTTATGATGAAGATATTTTACCCTCAAGAGTATATAGTCCCTCAAATAAAAGTCCCGCAAATGCTCCAAAAAACTGCAGCAGTCTGCAAGCCGAAATTTATTTTTCTCCATTAAAGCCTATCAATGCATTGGATAGCAAGCTAAAAAAACTATCCGAAGAACAAATAAAAAAATTCTTTTTAGAACATACAATAGAAAAATTCATTAAAATGGGATTGTGCAAAGAATCTGATATTATTGCCAAAGATGTAAGAATTCTTCCTTACGCCAATGTTATTTTTACCCACCAAATGGAAGAAAAACGTCAAATTATTGCAGATTATTTAAGCTCTATAGGATTACTTTCTTGTGGCAGGTTTGGAGAATGGGATTACTTTTGGAGCGATCAAAGCTTCCTTAGCGGAAAAAAAGCCGGACAAGCAATATAAATTGCTATAATAAAAAATAATTAATCACTGAAACAAGGACAATACCAAAAAATGAAACACGGGCTTATTATTTGGATAAACGGTCTTGCCGGGAGTGGCAAAAGCACTATAGGAAAAAATCTCTACGATAAATTGAAGCCAACTTTTTCCAACCTTGTGTATCTAGATGGCGATGGATTCAGAGAACTTTTTGGACATTTCAAACACGACAAACAATCTCGAATAAAAGTTGCGCTTAAACGAGCAGATCTTTGCCATTTTTTAGCATCTCAAGGAATTAATGTTATCGCAACAACCATATCTCTTTTTGAAGAAATTTATCAATACAATCGCAAAAAATTTAACTCCTACCTTGAAATCTATATACAATGTGATCTTGATGAGCTCATAAAAAGAGATCAAAAAAACCTATATTCTCAAGCCATCCAAAAACAAATCAAAAATGTCGTGGGTATAGATATCCCTTATGATACGCCTTCCCCAGATATGATTATCAACAATAACAGATTAGATAATCTTGAAGAAAAAACAAATCAAATACTTCATTTTATAAAAGAACATCAAATTCTTCCTGTAAAATTTTTATAATAAAAGGCTTCAAAGATGATAATAACAAAATTGCAACGTCTTTTTCATAAAATCAAAAATAGAGAATTTAAAAAGATTGTACGTTCTATTGCACATAGGATTCCTTCATCCTTAAAGCAACGTTTGCCTCTCCCCCAGACATATTCTTTTTTAATCATAGGCACACACGGTGTAGGTTTGCACTCACTGCTATATTTTATTTCGCTCTGTAAATCTGTCCCCCCCCCCCCAGACAATAAACCTAAAAATGTCCTTCCTATGCCAATGCATCTTTTACACCCTGAATATTGCAACCAGCAGATTACCTTTGAAGTTTATTGGCATCTCTTCAAGGGTAATGGCTATGGAAAATGGGGTTTTACGCAAGATGGTTATGGTGCAAATAAAACATCTTACATAAAAACACATTTGAATAAAAAAGTTCCTGCCGTATGTTTAGTCAGAGATCCTATATCTGCATTGATATCCCATATTAATTATTGTGTCTTAAGGGATATGTTTCATAATGAATTTGATGTCCATAAAAACTACATAAAAAACTTTCTTGATGATGAATCTTTTTTAAACAGCACAGTGTGCTTTGAAAAAAATATCTCCCAAATGGCTGACGCCACGTCTGAAGTTCTCTATATAGATACAAAAGAGTTGATGGGAGAATCAACGATAAACACTATGCATAAAATTGCTAAATTCTTTGATATCGTTCCCCCATCCGATCAAGAAAAACTTTTGATTAAAGTCAATGACTCTTTCAGCAGGTGTTTTCCTTACTGCTTCAAGGTATCCAACCAAAAAATAATGATTTCAAGTTTTGAAGGAATTTTTGATCCCAAAGATCCAGAAGTCATTTACAACAAAAAAGATACTAGATTTTATCTGAATAAAGCCTATATATCAAAACAATTCCCACAAAGACGACTCTATATTTCTACTGAAAAACCCATTCGAAAAACCCCTGAAATAATTGATGAAATAAACAAGGAAACAGAAAAATATTTACAAAAAGTCCAAAATATTCAAGATTACTATAATCAATACAAACTTACCGAAAATAATGTATTTGAATATTTAAAATCCCATCCCAAAACTTTAACCCATCTCAAAAAAATTTTAAAAGACCAAACCGATATCATCAGAAAGAATGCCCCTCATATTTTTGAGAATTGGATATACTATCAAGACTTTTTAAAACTCTAAATAAAATACAGGAAATCATCAATTTGATTCAAATACTTAAAAAGAAATATCAATCTTTAGCACAATGCATCGAATTTGGCGAATATGATAGAATCATTGCTGCTATTTTGGGCAAAAAGATATCACTCTGGACCAACACTCTCAAACCTCATCGATATCGGTATATAATGCTTGCTTCACACGGAACAGGCAGAAATGCTTTTTGGCACTTCTTGCAAGCCTGTAATGCATATCCTATGAGAAAATTTGATATAGGCTGTATGGATAAAACAGCTTTTTTTAGTTGGAGAAAAATATATGGCATTGTTTCAGATAGAGATATTTCTCATTTGCCCTCAACCTTAAAATTTATCACAAAACTTGACCATAAAGTCCCAGTATTTTGCTTAGTAAGAGACCCTATTTCAATTATTCGCAGTGGTGTCAATATGACACTAGCTTCTAACCTGATGGGGGGGGGGGATAATGTTTCTATCCAAGAAGTCCTAAAATCTTATTTAGAGTCATATGCACAAATGCCTCATCATTTTATATTTACAACCTCCCCTAAACAATTCTCATCCCTCACTCAAGAGCTTATTTATATTGATATGAAAGAACTTTCTGCTCAAAAAGCTTTTGATACAATGAAAAAAGTATGTCAAAAAATAGGACTCCCCGCTCCAGATTCCAACGAAATTTTTTCCAAAAAAATTGCAGATTCCCTAGCATTGAATATTGAAAAAGATTTCTTTTTTTCAAAGAATAAAATTATGCCTTGTGATGTATATCTTAAAATTCTTCCTTATGAAAATACATTGCATAAAAAATTTATTTTTTTAGTAGAAAAATTTTCTAGCCCACACCTTCAAGAACAAATGATCTCTATTTGTTTAATCGGAAAAAATAAGCGAGATATTCGAAAAAAAATACTTAAAAATAAAAATGCTCTTGATTTTATTCTAGAAAAAATCAACGATTACGCAATACAAATCAAAGAAAAATTTGCAAGATATGAAGAATTAAAAATAAACGAAAATGATGTTTTAAAATATTTTGAAAATGACCCAGTCTTATATGATAAATTTAATCAATTATTAGAATATGAAGTTTCAGGCATCAGAAAAAATACACCGCAAATTCCTGAAAATTGGGTATACTACAATAAATTTTTAAGTATAAAAATACCTGAGAGGGGTCAATGTCAAAATGACGCTCCGTAAAAAACAGCTCATAATATCAATCTCAAAGATATAATTAATGTTTATGAATACTATTTGCAGAAAAGCAAACTCTTTCTTGAGAATCATCAAAGGCAGAAAATGGGGTTTTTTATGGACAAAAATACCATTTTTGAAAAAATCTTTAAGCCTTACCAATTTTTTTCCTCATCCTCAAAATTATCGCTATATCCTCATTGGCGGTCACGGCTTAGGAATGACTGCATTGATATATTATCTTGAGAAAATTGGAGCCAAACCTATGGAAATATGGTCTCACGAAGTCATTAGACCATTTATATTTTATCGCAATTTTGATGGCTTGGTATTGGATAAAACTCCCCTAAATAAAAATGCAAAAAACATCTTAGGAACTCTCCGAAAAAAAGTTCCTCTGTATCAAATCATCCGCGATCCGATCTCTGTTATCAAAAGCAATGTAAATGTGACAATGTTTCAATGTATTTCACAAATCAATTCTCAAGAAGATGCGACAAATAAATTATTTCAAGTGATTAATAACAACCCTCATATAATGTTTTATTTTGCTTCCACAAGAAAGCTTATTGATCATATCATCACAGATGTTTCTTACATCAGAATGTGTGATATTGATGATAAAAATATGCCTGTTACTCTAAAAAATATTGCCAATCGATTTAACTATAAGACCAATGGGGGGGGGGGTGCAGACAATGAGAGCGTTGTTAAAGGCTCTTTATTCCCGCGTTGTTTTCCTCACGTTTTTAATATCGATGGTTATGATTTTATCCTCTGCACTCACTCAAGACTTCAAACCAATAGTAGAAAAGAAATGGACACAGACACAAATTTAAGCGAATATCAAAAAATTCCAAAATCATATACGATTATCAAAAATAATATTATTGTGAAAGATTTTCCTCAATACCCATTGGTTCTTATCGCGTCAAGTTCCAAAGTTCCCCCTGAAAATTCAATCAAAAAAACCGATGATTGCATCAAACAATATATTGATTATGCCTTAAAACAAATTGCCAAACATCAAACATTTATATTTACTGAAAGCAAAATCATTGATTCTCTTAGTTCCAATCGAGATTTTTCCCTAAAATTGGCGTATAAAATCTATGACGAACTTTCCTTTATCAGAAGAGAAAAGCCTGAATTTCTAGCAGAGTTTATCTATACGCAAAAATTTTTACAACAATATAATATTGATATATTTTCAAATTCAACTACAAAGGATAATAATGAATCAAGGTGATTTTACTGAGGTAGCCAAACATTACCACAACAGACCTGCCTACAGCTCAATGCTTTTGGAAAAACTTCTTTTATGTGTCAATCCCAAACAGATCGAAAGAAAGGAATTTGAAGTGACAGAAGTCGGAGCAGGCACAGGCAAACTTACAAAAATGTTGGCAAACTTCAATCTTAAAGTTACAGCCATAGAGCCAAACGACGCAATGAGGTCTGAAGGAGAAAAATATACAAAAAATACTTCAGTCATCTGGAAAAAAGGTGATGGCGAAAACACTCTTATGCCTGATAAATCTGCAAACTGGGTAATTATGGCGAGTTCATTTCATTGGACTGATCCTGAAAAATCTCTCCCTGAATTTGCCCGTATTCTGAAAAATAATGGTTATTTTAGTGCGATTTGGAATCCTCGCAATATTTTGGAAGATTCAATTTTTTATAAAATTGAAGAGGAAATAAAAAAAATAGTTCCCGAACTCAAAAGAGTAAGTTCAGGAAAACAAAATGCAAAAAAATGGGAAGAAATACTTGTCTCTACAGGAGATTTTCAAGATTGCTTCTTTATGGAATGCGACTATCTAGAAATGATGAGTAAAGAACGTTATATGGGTGCTTGGAAATCTGTCAATGATATTCAGGCTCAAGCAGGAGAAAAGAGATGGAAAGAAATACTTGCAATGATAGAATCTAAAATTTCTCATTTGAATATCATTGAAATTCCATATAAAATCCGTGCATGGACAGCACAAAAATCAAATTAATACAAAAGGATAAAAAATGAAAAAAATTGTCGAACAAAATTGGGATTACACTAAGCACGCAAAATACTATAGTTACCGCCCAAATTATGCACCAGAA
Source organism: Helicobacter sp. 12S02232-10 (assembly GCF_002272895.1). Lineage (NCBI taxonomy): Bacteria > Pseudomonadati > Campylobacterota > Epsilonproteobacteria > Campylobacterales > Helicobacteraceae > Helicobacter > Helicobacter sp. 12S02232-10. The sequence continues at coordinate 36,878 of NZ_MLAQ01000004.1, read as the reverse complement.
AGCATTGATATGTTAATCAATCTTATCGCAAAAAACAAGGGGGGGGGGGGCAAAGTAATCCGTGTCGCAGATATAGGCGCAGGTACAGGTAACTTAAGCATTATGTTATCAGAAAGAGAATGTGAAGTGACAGCTGTAGAGCCTAACGATGCTATGAGAGAAATTGGAATGGAAAGAACAAAAAATCAAAATATTACTTGGGTTCGCGCCATAGGTATTGACAGCACTTTGGACTCAGAAAATTTTGATTGGGTAACTTTTGGTAGCAGTTTCAATGTAATGGATCGGTCTCTTGCACTTAAAGAGGCATATCGAGTCCTAAGGAAACAGGGATATTTTTCTTGTATGTGGAATCATCGAGATTTGAATGATCCTATCCAGGAAATTGCTCAAAATATTATTCTTTCTTTAATTCCCAATTATCAAACTGGCACAAGGCGCGAAGATCAAAGACCAATTATTGAGCAACATAAACATCTTTTTGATAATATCATTTATTTGGAGCAAGATTTTTATTTTCATCAAGATATTGAGAACTATATCCTTGCTTGGAAAAGTGTAAAAAATCCCTATTGGGACTTGGATACTCCTGAAGGTGCCGAATTATTCGAAAAAATATCCTATCAGATGAAACACCAACTACCCACTGAGTTCGACATCAAATATACCACCCGATGTTGGAGTGCTAAAAAAGTAAATTGAAGGAATCTATTTGAAAAAATTAAGCTTTAAAACCAAAGGAGAAAATCTAGCTGCCCTATCACCCATCATTAAAAAAGCAAAAATTCTACCTTTGTGCTTAATCCAAACAGAAACACTCGATGACAATATTGAAGCTATTATGACTGATATCTCCAAACTTGGAGAAACTATCATCATAAGAAGCTCAGCTTCAAATGAAGATACTTTAGAATCCTCTCAAGCAGGAGCATTTTTAAGCATTGGAAATATTCCTACTTCCGATAAAAAAAGTGTCCTACAGGCTTTAAAAGCAGTAAAAGACTCAATGGGAGAGGGCAAAAATCTTATTTTGATCCAGCCTATGCTCAAAAATCCTCAAATGTGCGGGGTTGCTTTTAGTGCAGATAAAGACAATGGAGCACCATATTTTTGTATAGATTATGATCCTAGTGGCAATACAAATAGTGTGACTGCAGGCATAAAATCAGATCTAATCCATATTGTCTCACATCGAAGCCATAAACCCAAAAATCATCTGATTGCCAAACTTAAAGAAGCCATCTTAGAATTGGAAGAAATTTTTGATAATAATTATTTGGATGTAGAATTTGCCATTGTTTCAGAAGATATCTACATTTTACAAGTCAGACCATTAATAATGAAAAACAAAGATATCTTTTTTAACTCTATTACTGATAAAGCCTTACAAAAACTTTCTATAAAGATCAATTCTCTCAAACAAAAACATCCTCATATTCTAGGAAATAAAACAATCTTTGGCATTATGCCAGACTGGAATCCAGCTGAAATCATCGGACTAAAGCCCAAAAGACTTGCTATTTCTCTCTATAAAGAACTGGTTACAGACAATATTTGGGCTTACCAAAGAGATAACTACGGATATAGAAATCTTCGCTCTCACCCATTAATGTATTCTTTTTTAGGCATTCCTTATATTGATGTACGACTTTCTTTTAATTCATTTATTCCTAAAAGCTTAGATGATGCCATTGCTGATAAGCTTGTAAATTACTATCTTGATTCATTATCAAAAAAACCACATTTGCACGACAAAATTGAATTTGAAATTGTTTTATCCTGTTATGATTTAAATCTACCCAAAAAGCTACTCAAACTTAAAAAATATGATTTCAATCAAAATGAACTCAAAAGAATAGAATTTTCTCTTTTAGAACTCACAAACAATATTCTTGATAGCAGAACCGGTCTTTATCTCAAGGATCTTAATCGGGTAAATCGCTTAGAGGAGCGCACTCAAGCCGTTATGCAATCTTCCTTATGCACGATTGATAAAATTTATTGGCTAATTGAAGATTGTAAGCGTTTTGGAACATTGCCTTTTGCAGGGGTTGCAAGAGCTGCATTTATAGCAATGCAAATTTTAAATTCATTGGTTGAAACAGGTTTTTTCACTACTCAAGAAAAAGATGATTTCTTACTTTCCTTAAATACAGTTAGCAAAGAACTCGCTTTTGATGTTTATAAACTCTCTCAAAAACAAATAGCAAAAGAAAAATTTATAGAAAAATACGGACATTTAAGGGCTGGAACTTACAATATTCTTTCTCCGTCATATAAAGATGCATTTGAGGAGTATTTTTCACATAATTCTTTACTGCCCAAACCCGCCCAAAAGACAAATTTCAAGTTAAACTTCAAAAAATCCAAAGAATTAGATATTTTACTCAAGCAAAATGGGCTTTATCTGAATGCAGAGGAACTTTTTATCTTCTTAAAAACAGTGATTGAAGGCAGAGAATCAGTAAAATTCAAATTTACAAAAACTCTTTCAATTATCTTAGATTTAATAAGCGATCTTGCAAAAGAAACAAGTATTTCCAAACAAGATTTAGCCCATCTAGATATTCGTTCTATTCTTTCGCTTCAATCAAGCCTTTATAAAACCGATATTGAAGAATATTTTTTAAACGATATCAAAAGAAATAAAAAAGAATATGAGACTACAGCTGCGCTAAAACTCCCCTCTATTATCTTAAATGCCCAAGACGTATTTTACTTTGAAAATACAAAAACAGAACCCAATTATATTACCACTAAAACTATTGTTGCACCCACTGCTAGCGAAAATGACAAAGATTTAGAAAACAAAATCGTACTTATCCATTCCGCCGATCCGGGATATGACTTTTTGTTTGCAAAAAATATCGCTGGCCTCATCACTTGTTATGGTGGTGCAAATTCCCATATGGCTATTAGATGTTCAGAAATTTCATTGCCCGCCGTTATTGGGGTAGGTGAAGAAAAATTCTCTCAATATAAAAAAGCAACAAAACTGCGTATTGATTCTCTCAATCGGCAGGTATTTATCCTATGATAGGCATCACTCAAAGACTTGAAGAAAATCCAAGCTATTATGAAATTCGAGAAGCCTTGAGTTGCGAATGGGGAGAATTTTTCAACGATCTTGATTTTTTACCCTTAAGCTATAGCGTTCCTTTTGAGAGATATGTTGAAAAAATCAATGCCGTTATTTTCAGTGGCGGAAACGATTTATATGCATTAAATCCTCAAACCATTAATAAAAAACGAGATGCATATGAAACAAAAATCATTAAACATTGCCTGAAAAAAAAACTACCTTTATTGGGTATTTGTAGAGGTGCGCAAATGATTGCACATTTTTTTGATTCTACACTTTGTCAAAAAAATCATCACATCACCCCCGCCCACCCTATTGTCCTCCTAGAAGACAATAACGAATATGACGTCAATTCTTACCATAATTTTGCCATCACAAAACTAGGAGAAAATCTCATTCCCCTAGCACTTGGAAAAGATGGCAGTATTGAAGCGTATCAACACAATTCACTGCCAATTTTTGGCATAATGTGGCATATAGAACGGGAAAAAACGCAAACCTTTCCTTCCCAAATGATTTGGAAAAATTTTTTAAAAGAGGTCAAAAGATGAAAGCTCTTATTTTAGCAGCAGGCAGAGGTACGAGGTTAGCACCACTTACAAATACGATTCCTAAATGTATGGTTCCTTACCAAAATAAGCCCATTATTGATTATGAACTCGATGCTCTCAAATGCAATGGCATTGAAGAAATTGCTATTGTAGGCGGTTATTTATATCCGGTTTTGCAAAATTATCTCAAAGATAACAATCTACGATTTTTTATCAATGATCGTTTTATGGTAACCAATATGGTTGCCACAATGTTTTGTGCAAAAGATTTTATGCTTGAATGCGTAAATGATAAACAAGATTTAATTATTTCTTATGCAGATATTATTTACAAACATAATGTTGTTGAAAAATTGAAAAATTTTAAAGCAGAACTTGCAATCATTATAGATAAAGACTGGGAAAAACTCTGGAGAGAGCGTTTTGAAGATCCTCTGATTGATGCTGAAACACTAAAAATCAAAGGAGATAAAATCGTAGAAATCGGCAAAAAACCAACATCCATTCAAGAGATACAAGGGCAATATATTGGTCTTTTTAAAATTTCGTATGATTTTTTATCTGTTGTAATTGACTTTTATGAAACTCTCGATAAAAACGCCATTTATGATGGAAAAGATTTTGACAATATGTATATGACAAGTTTTTTGCAAGCCCTTATTCATAATTATCAAAATGCTTCGCCTGTTTTTATCCACAGAGGTTGGACAGAAATAGACGTTTTGGAAGATTTAAAAGTATGCTTATAAAACAAGATTTTTTATATTCAGTTATTGAATTAGCTCTACAAGCAGGTAAAATTATCCTAAAATATTATAAAAATACACACTTTGAACTTAAAAAAGATGGAACTCCCTTGAGTCAAGCAGATTTACAATCGCATTATTTTCTTACTCACGAACTCCAAAAAATGAATTATGCGCCTGTCTGCTCTGAAGAGGATCCTATGGAATATCAAGATAGAAAAGATTTGCCATTTTTATGGCTTTTAGATCCCCTTGATGGCACTAAAGATTTTCTAGCTCAAAACGATGGTTTTACTGTTAATATCGCACTTTTAAAAAACAATCTCCCTATTCTTGGTGTTGTCTATGCCCCAGCTCTTAAAGAACTCTATTATGCAACCAAAAACAATGGTGCTTATTTTTGTCAAATACAAGAAACATTTAATCCAGATAATTCTATTTCTTTAAACTGCTTCAATGCAAACAATTCAAGAAAGCCTATCGCTTGCATAAGCAATTTTCACAATACTAAAGAAACCCAAGAATTCATTCAGCGCTACAATCTTGAAACCCTTAAATTAGGTTCATCACTTAAGCTATGTGCTCTTGCTTCAAAAAAGGCTGATATCTACCCAAGATTCAATGGTACAAAAGAATGGGATACTGCAGCAAGCGATATTATTCTCTCTGAAAGCGGGGGAATCATCTTAGATATAGAAACAAAAAAGATTCTATCCTATAACAAGCCCGATCTCAGGAATAATTATTTTATTGCCTTCTCTAAAGACCAAATAAATGGGAAGATTTATCGCGACTTTCATTCCTGATATGCTATAATTTCCATTCATTATTTTTAAGAAAAGGTTTGAAGAAATTGAGCTCGCTTGCCCCTGTTCTTATCACTGTTTATGATAGGCTTGATTGCCTTCAAAATGCAATCGCATCATTAAAAACAAACAATGAGTGCAACAAAACCGATCTTTATATCGTCTCAGATTATGCATATCAAGAAGAGCATAAAAAAATAATTTCGCAAATCAGGGAATATATTAAAAATATTAAAGGATTTCAAAAGGTAGAGGGGATTTTTTGGGATCATAACAAAGGTAGTTTTAATTCCGCCCAAGATGCAATGAAATATCTATTTAGCAAATATGATAAGGTTATTTTCTTTGAAGATGATATATTAGTTTCCAATCGATTTTTAGAATATATGAATAATGCCCTAGAATTTTATAAAGATGATCAAAGAATTATTTCAATTGCTTCGCACAGACACCATAAAATTAAAATACCAAAAGAATATCCCTACGATGTATTTTTGCTTAAAATTTACTCACCCTGGGGAAGTGCGATCTGGAAAGACAGATATGAAAGCATTGATTGGGAGTTAAAAGATGTTGATTCATTTCTTAAGGACAAAGAGCAAATAAAAGCTTTTAATAATATCTCCACTCATATGCTCCCAATTTTACTTGATATGCTCAATAAGAAAAAAAAATATGGTGATGCGATCATCTGCTACAATATGCTAAAATCCAAGCGTTATACATTATTTCCTATTGAACCTTTGTCTGTCAATAGAGGTCACGATGGAAGAGGCGAGCATTGCGTTGAAGATATAGAATTGCAAAACCAAGTACTTGCGATGGATTTTTACCCAAGTCTGACTAAAAATTTACCCTATGATACAACTATAGGCAAAATGCATCATAAAGTTTTTTATTCTTTTCGCAGAGATTTTTTAGAACCATTTTTAAAAAAAATTTATCTTTATCGACCCTTAAGATTTCTTAAAAAACAAATTGAAAAAATTATCTTTCCTCGCAAAAAATTTTGGAAATCTTATTGAAAATATTACATTTAGTATCCCAAGATTTTGGCGGAGCAGGAAGAGCAGCCTTAAGGCTACATTTAAGCCTCCTTGCCCTATCTGAATTAAATAAACCCATAGAATCAATTATGCTTGTCCAAGATAAAAGTAGCGATTCAATAAATGTTTTACGCCTTGCAAAAACAAAACCACAAAAAATAATGGAAAAACTCCGTCCTTTAATAGCCTCCTTACCTTTGTTATTTTATCCTAAAAGGCATAAAGACATATTCTCTGCCAATGGTTTAAGTAACAATGTTTTACTCAAGGCTATTGAAAAAATCAATCCTGATATTGTTCATCTACATTGGATTAATAATGGTTTTTTCAATATCAAAGATTTAAAAAAAATCAAAGCCCCACTCATTTGGAGTTTGCACGATGCCAACGCATATACAGGCGGCTGTCACATAGTACCAACGACTTGCATACAGGTTGGCAATCACTGCAAAAAATGCCCATTATTGGATTCAAAATTTTCCTTTGATTTGAGCTACCACACTTTTGAGACAAAAAATAAAACTTATAAAAATCTCAATCTAACTATCAATGGTCTCAGCCATTGGATCTCCCAATGTGCAAAAAATTCTGCTCTTTTAAAAAATAAAAAAATTATCAATCTTCCCAATCCCATCAATACTGAACTTTATTGCCCAATAAACAAAGATATTGCACTTGAAATCTTAAAGCTTTCTAATTCTAAAAAAACCATTGTATTTGGAGCGATTAATGCCACTGCAATCGGTAGAAAAGGTTATGTGCAACTTAAAGAAGCTCTCAAAATTTTAAAAAACAAACAAGAAATTAGAACGATTATTTTTGGAGCAAGCAAAAATGGAACAAACGATTCAAAAGATAACGAAACAATCGAAACTCATTATTTGGGCTATCTCCACGATGATATCAGTTTAAAATTAATTTATAACGCTGCAGATATAGTTATTGTGCCAAGTTTGGCAGAAAACCTAAGCAATACAATTATGGAATCCTTATCTTGTGGCACACCCGTAGTGGCTTTTGATACAGGAGGAAATTCTGATATGATAGAACACCAAAAAAATGGTTACTTAGCAAAAAAATTTGACTGCAATGATTTGGCCAAAGGCATTGAATGGATTTTAAATCTTTCTCCTGCTTCCTATAAATTAATCAGTCAAAATGCACGAAAAAAAGTTTTAGAACATTTTGAATCTTCATTAGTTGCTAAAATGTATATTAAAGCTTATGAAGATATCTTAGGAGGGGGGGGGGGCAAACAAACTTTAATCCTCTATAGTTTTCTTTCTTATCTCTATCTACTCCATATCTATAGTTTTTTAATTGCCCGAAATATCAAAGAAAGTCGATGAAAACTTTCTTTAAAAAAATTTTAAAGAAAATCAGAAATTTAATATTTTCAATTATAGATTCTTGCGCCTGCCATACTGCGCCAAAATTTAATCCCCAATCCTTGATTATCATTCGAACTGATGCTATTGGAGACTATATTTTATTTCGAAATTTTTTAGAAGTCTTAAAAAAATTTTATCCCAATTATCAAATCACTTTTTTGGGAAATAGTATTTATCAAGATTTTGCCTTGCACTTAGACGGCAAGTTTATTGATCAGTTTATCTGGTTTGATAGGAATGCTTTTCTTAAAAATCCTTTTTATAGAGCAAAATTTATTGCCTCTGTTACCAAGATAACTTATGATTACCTACTCGACCCCATCTACTCTAGAGATCTGCATACAGACATTTTCTTATCAAAAATTATCCGTGCAAGAGAAAAAATAGCTCCTCAAGGTGATTGTTCCAATACTACTTTAAAATCCAAACAAAAAGCCGATAAAATTTTTAATCGCTTGCTCCCAAATAAAAACGAAATTTTATTTGAATTTGATAGAAATAGGGAATTTTTTGAGCATTTATTAAAAACAAAAATTGAAATCAAGCTTTCTATAAATCCTAACGATTTGCCCTCTTTTAATTTTCTTAAACAAACCTTCAAGATTTCATCACCCTATATTGTGCTTTTTATCGGTGCAGGTATGGAATTTAGAAAATGGGATATAAAAAATTTTTCCAACATTGCTTGCTATATCATCAAAAAATACCATCATCATATTGTCTTATGTTCAGGTAAAGAAGATATACAAAATGCAAAAATAATTGAATCTGGAATTCCTAATCTTTCAAAACTCAAAATTCATAATCTCGTAGGGAAAATCACACTTTTAGAATTAGGGGCAATCATCAATTATAGCAATATGTTAATCTCTAATGAAACCTCTGCACCCCATCTGGCAACTGCTCTAAATACTCCCTGCATTACAATCTCAAATGGCAACCACCTATCTCGCTTTACTCCACCAAATTTTTACACCAATTATCATCTCATCTTACATCCTAGCCTCAAAGGAGAGATAAGATATCATAGTCAAACCTTTAATCAGCCGAATTACCAAAGCAAACTTAATATCAATGAGATCACTCCTGAAATGCTCTATCTGATTATTGATAATCTCCTCAAAGAGCAATAGCACCAAATTATGCTATAATGCACAAAATTCAAGATATTTATCCGGATCAAAAAATATGCCTAAAACTGAAGAATTCATCAAGGTTTCAATTATCACCGTCGTTTATAATGATATTGCTCATATAGCTCAAACCATTGAATCAATTCTTTCACAAACCTATCCAAACATAGAATACATTATTATTGATGGAGACAGCACTGATGGCACAAAAGAAATAATTCAGAACTATATAGATACCAAGCCTGCCTGTTTCAAACACTCTATTACAAAATTTGTCAGCGAAAAAGATAAAGGTGTTTATGATGCAATGAACAAAGCAATGAAGTTTGCCAATGGCGAATGGTGTAATTTTATGAATAGTGGGGATATTTTTCATAAAAATACTACTATAGAAGAAATATTTAGAGAATATCAAAAATTATCTGATAAAAAAATAAGCGTGTTTTATGGAGATGTGCGGATTATTTTTGACACAAAACATTCCAAAATTGTAAAAAGCGCACCAAACAATTATAAATGCCATCATCGTTTCAATCTCAACCACCAATCTGCATTTATTAATACTAAAATCCAAAAAATTTATCCTTATGATACTCGATTTAAAATTGCTGCTGATTCAGATTTTTTTACAAAAATCTATCATCTTGGTCATAAATTTCAAAAATTTGAAATCGTGGTTTGCGATTTCAATCTAGAAGGCATTTCAAGTTCTTTATCTTGGAAAATATTTTCAGAATTCTGCACAATCGGTTACAAATACAATAAACTTTATCCTATTATGCTTGGAACGAAATATATATTTTGGAATATTCCACGAACAATTTTACGCAACCTCTTGCCTAAAAAATACAGAAATTTTGCAAGGGTAAAATTTGGTGCAAAAAAGCAATGATGCAAAATCCTCTCTTTTCTGCTCAAAAACCTCTCAGAATCCTTTTTATGCGCTCCAATCCCTGCAATCCCGATGTTAAAGTTTTAAAAGAAGTTAATTCTCTCTTAAAAGCCAACACTCAAATCAAGATTTTAGCTTGGGATAGGGGCAGTCAAACGGATTCAATTTCAATTCAAAATCTTAAAAATGGAAATGTACTGATTGAAAAAATAGGGATAAAAGCGAGCTATGGAGGAGGAATAAAAAATGTCTTTCCATTTTTAAAATTTCAAATCAAAGCATTTCTTTATTTATTCAAAAATCACAAAAATTTTGATTGTTTTCACGCCTGTGACTTTGATACAGCTTTTGTGGCATTTATCGCATCAATATTTTTCAAAAAAATACTCATTTATGATATTTTTGATTATTATATTGATGCTTACAGCGTGCCAAAAAAAATTAAATTTTTAATAAAAAAAATTGATACTTTGATTATCAATAAAGCCGAAGTATGCATCCTCTGTTCTGAAGAAAGACAAGTTCAGATATTGCCTGCAAAGCCAAAAAAACTTGTTATTATTCATAATTCACCTTCTGATTTTAAACATCAAGACACTCTTGGCAAATTAAATGCTAATAAAATCAAAATTGCCTATGTTGGTATATTTCAAGAAGGTCGTTATCTATCAGAGCTTCTTGAAATGGTTGCTTGCAATAAAGATTTTGAACTCCATATTGCAGGATTTGGAGTTTTAGAGTCCAAAATAAAACAATACGCCCAAAAATATTCAAATATTCTGTTTTATGGAAAGATTTCTTATGAAGTTACATTAGAATTGGAACAAAAATGCGATGTAATACCAGCACTCTATGAACCAACTATAAAAAATCATCAATTTGCTGCACCTAATAAATTTTACGAATCGCTATTCCTTGGGAAACCTACCGTGATGATTAAGAATACAGGAATGAGTCAAATCATTCAAAAATATCAAATCGGAGAGGTCATCGAATTTTCTATGCAAAATTTAGAAACTGCCATAAGAGAATGTTGTAAAACTGATAATGAGGAAAAAGCAGTTAGAAGAAAAAAAATCTATAAAGAATTTTATTCTTGGGAAGTAATGGAGCAAAGACTTTTTTCTATCTATCAAAGTTTTTCTCCTAATTTTTTTAAAAAACCTATTATTTGTGCAATTTTTGGAACTAGACCCGAAGCAATCAAAATGTGTCCACTTATCAAAGAACTCAAGCAGAATCAAAGTTTTGACACGATTGTGATTTTAAGTGGCCAACATAAAGATATGGTCAATCCAATACTTAAAATTTTTAAACTTAAAGAAGATTATAATCTTTGCATTGCCACCAAAAATCAAACTCCTCAGTCTGTTACCATAAAAATTCTCACAGCCCTTGAGCAGATTTTTCAAAACTTTAAGCCAAATATTGTCTTGGTTCACGGAGATACCTCAACCTCATTTGCTTCAAGCCTAGCTTGCTTTTATCACCAGATACCTATAGGACACATTGAAGCAGGATTACGCACTTATAATATTAAAGCCCCCTTCCCTGAGGAATTTAATCGCCAAGCAATCAGTTTAATCACAAACTTACACTTTGCCCCTACCCCATTAAGCAGGCAAAATCTTATCAATGAACAAAAAAATCCTCAAGATATCTTTGTCGTAGGAAATACGGCCATTGATGCTCTAAAAACAACTATTAAAAAAGACTATCATTCTTTGATTTTTGAGTGGATTGGAAAGGATAAGCTTATTGTCTTAACTGCACATAGAAGAGAGAATATCCCGCAAGGCTTAGAAAATATTTTTAAGGCTGTTAAAATGCTTCTTGAAGCAATGCCAAACCTAAAAATCATCTACCCCATTCATCCTAACCCTATCATTCAAAAAATTGCAAAAAAAATTTTAAACGACTTAAAAAATATCAAAATCATTCCTCCTTTGGACGTAGTTGATTTTCACAATCTCTTAAATCGCTGTGATCTTATCCTTACTGATAGTGGTGGCATTCAAGAAGAAGCGCCTAGTCTTGGTAAGCCAGTTTTGGTCTTGCGTGATACAACCGAAAGAATTGAAGGGGTTGAAGCGGGCACATTAAAATTGGTAGGGACAAATAGCTTAAAAATCTTTGAAGAATCTTTTAAACTCTTAAATGATTCAAAGCTATATGACAAAATTGCAAAGATAAAAAATCCTTATGGAGATGGGCATTCAAGTCAAAAAATTGTACAAATCTTAGCAGATTTTATCCATAGCGATAAAATTTCTCGTAAGGGGGGGGGGGCATATAAAATAAAAACTGCTTTGCTCTTCCCTCAAGAAGAGTTATATGCAGCCTAAAATTTCTATCATTATCCCAGTTTATAATGCTGAAAAATATATTCGCAGATGTTTGGATTCTTGCATCCATCAGACCTTAAAAGAAATAGAAATTATTGTTGTAGATGATTGTGGAAATGACGACTCTATTAAAATAGCCCAAGAATATGCAAGTAAGGATTTAAGAATTACTATTTTATATCACATTCAAAATTCAGGATCATTTCAAGCTAGAAAAACAGGGATAGAATATGCAAAAGGTCTTTATTGTATGTTTTGCGATAGTGATGATTTTTTAGACACTCAAGCTTGTGAAAATGCTCTTAATATCATAACAGTTAAAAAAGTTGATATATTAGCCCTCAAAATGCAACATTTTCCAAAAACCTTTAAGCGCATTAATCCCTATATCTATAAGGGCAGATTTAGGAACAATCAAATGCGTCAAATTTTTGCCAAAAGTAGGGATGCAGAAAGTTTAGGGAATAAAATTATTTCTACTCAAGTGTTAAAATCAGCCTGCAAAACACTAGATTTTGTGAAAAACCCCCTTCTATTTTCTGAAGACGGGTTATTGTTATTGGTCGCAAGTTTTTATGCCCAAAGCTATTATGGTCAAGACAATATAATATATTATTATTGTGATAACGAACAATCTATAACGCGTCAAAATACAATAAAAAATTTATATAGAAAATATATAGATTTAGAATATATTTTAGATATATTAGAGGAATTGAAAATAATTTTTCCTAATTATGCAGATTTCATCAAAAGTTATGGTAATAAAACTGCAAGTATGTTGATTATGCAAGCTCGATTTTTTAAAAAAGAGCATTTCTATCAAGCCCATAGAATTTTAAGTAAATATAATTTTTCCAAAAAAACCTTACCTGCAAGCATTTATATAAAATCAGTATTTCTATCTTTACGCTATCATTTCAGATGGCAAAATTTAATTAGATTGATCACCTATTTAATTAGTTTTGGAAAAATAAGAATCTAGGTAATTTTAAATGCGCAATATAGAATTCCAACTTCTTGGAAAAGCTGATGAAAATAATCCCTCAGCAATTTCGCGTACTCAAATCTCAAAATGGGAAAAAGAAGGCATTATCATCTATTTGGGAACGACTGAAGATGTGAGAGAATACCTTGCAAATGCATCTTGCATCGTTTTACCCAGTAACTATCGCGAGGGGATTCCAAGAGTATTATTAGAAGCAATGGCAACCCATAAGCCCATCATTACAACTACAGTCCCTGGTTGCAAAGAAATGGTTGCAAATGCCAAACAAGATAAATTCGATGGAATCCTTATTGGAGATAACGGCATCTTATGCCAACCCAAAGACAGCCTTTCTCTCAATAAGGCCATAGAATATTTTTTAAATCTAAGCCCGCAAGAACGCTATAAAATGGGTAGATCAGGCGGAGAATTTGTCAAAAAATTCGATATAAAAAAAATCATTGCATTCTACAAAAGCAGGCTTAATATCCAACCCCAAAAACTTAGCTTTACTTCCAATACTTCTTTTGGAATGTATCATTTCAGACTTGAAGTTTTAAAAGAACTTCAAAATGAGGGTTTTATTATCCATATTTTATCCCCGAAAGACGATTATAGCGACAAGCTCATCCAAGAGGGTTTTTTTCATCATCCCATTAAAATGGATCCCAAAGGACTCAACCCCTTAAAAGATTTGCAAACTTTTTTGCAGATCAAAAAAATCCTTCGCTCCATCTCGCCTGCCATCAGTTTTAATTACACTATAAAACCAGTTATTTACGCTTCTTTGGCGTGCAGGATACTAAAAATCCCGACAATCAATATCATCACAGGACTTGGCTATGTCTTCACAAACAAAAGCTTTAAAAAAAGAATTTTAAGGGCGTTAGTCTCTAAAATGTATCAAATATCTCTCAAAAAAAGCAGAGAAGTTTGGTTTCTCAATCTTGATGACAAAAAAGAATTTATCAATAAAAACATCATTTCAAGCCAAAAGGCTTTTCTGTTAGAAAGTGAGGGGATTAATCTAGAATATTTTACACCTAATGACAACAATACCCCGCAAAACAAAGATGTCTTTTTATTCATCGCAAGAATGCTTTGGGACAAAGGAGTGGGCGAGTTTGTCCAAGTGGCCAAAGCATTCAAAACTCCAAAAAATCAATGAAAATCCTTACGATTTTAGGCGCAAGACCCCAATTTATCAAAGCCGCTTGCCTAAGCAGAACATTTAAAAATCATCCCATCATAAAAGAAATTATTCTCCATACTGGACAACATTATGATCAAAAAATGAGCGAAATCTTTTTTAGAGAATTACAACTCCCTAAACCTACTTATCATCTCAAATGCACGCAAAAAAATCGCTTCAAAATGATAGGAACAATGCTAAAAGACATAGAAGAAATTATGTACAGACAAAAACCTGATGCAAGCCTTGTATATGGCGATACTAATTCCACACTTGCAGGAGCACTTGCAAGCTTTAAACTTGGTATTCCTATTATCCATATCGAAGCGGGTTTGCGCAGCTTCAACTCTCAGATGCCCGAAGAAACAAATCGTATTTTTACAGACAAGCTCAGTACGCTTCTTTTTTGCCCCACAAAACAAGCGATTACCAATCTCGAGAATGAAACATCTCTACAAGAAAATAATATGCAAAAACGCCATATTTTTTTATGCGGGGACATTATGCAAGATAATGCACTCCACTACGCCCCGTATGCAAAAAAACCTGCGATTTCTATCAAATCAAAATTTATACTTGCCACCCTCCATCGCGCCCAAAACACAGATAATCCAAAACGTTTAGGCTCTATCTTAGAGGCTCTTAAAACCATTGCATCTCATACTCAAGTCATCTTCCCTGTCCATCCAAGGACACTTCAAGCCCTAAATGCCTCTCATCTCAACTCTGCACCTCTTACTTTTACCCCGCCTGTAAGCTATCTTGAAACCCTTTGGCTTCTAAAGCATTCTCAAGCCGTATTTACCGATAGTGGCGGTTTGCAAAAAGAATCATATTTTTTTAAAAAACCCTGTTTTATTCTCAGAGAAGAAAGTGAATGGGAAGAATTAATCCAAACAAGATGTGCTATTTTAGTAGGGGCTGAAAAAGAAAAAATTATTCAATCTTTTGGTAATATGCCTTATTTATTTACAAAACACTTCCCATCAGATCTGTATGGAAATGGAAATGCAGGGAAAATCATTGTAGAAAAAATTTTGGAGACATTATGATATCTTTTGGAATCATTGGAGTTGGAGGATATGTCGCCCCTAGACATCTCAAAGCCATCAAAGATACGAACAATACACTTGTTTGCGCACTTGACCCCAAAGATTCGGTAGGCATTTTGGATAGTTATTTTCCAAATGCAGACTTTTTCACCGAATTCGAACGATTTGACCGCCATATCAATAAACTCAGACGCAAGAAAGAAAGTGTGGGCTATATTTCGATTTGCTCCCCTAACTATCTTCACGACAGCCATATTCGTTTTGCCCTAAGAAATGGCGCAAATGCAATTTGTGAAAAACCTTTGGTCTTAAATCCTTGGAATATCGATGGATTAAGTGAAATACAAAAAGAAAGTGGGGCAAAAGTCTGGAATATCTTGCAACTTCGCCTCCATCCAAGTATTATTAAACTCAAAGAACAAGTACAAAAAGAACTTCAAGATAATCCCAGTAAAATTTATGACATCACCCTTACCTATCTGACCAGCAGAGGAAAATGGTATTTTGTCTCGTGGAAAGGCGATGAAAGCAAAAGCGGAGGAATTGCTACAAATATCGGTGTGCATTTTTTTGATATGCTTTGCTTTATTTTTGGCGCTCCTCAAAAAAGTAGTGTTCATATCTCTAAGCCCGATTGTATGGGGGGCTACTTAGAACTTAAGCACGCTAGAATCCGGTGGTTTCTTTCCATCAACGCCAATCATATTCCCCAAGAATTTCAAGATAAAAAAACATATCGCTCCATCATTATCGATCATCAAGAGATTGAATTTAGCGATGGCTTCACAGATTTACATACCACAAGCTATAAAAATATTTTAGATGGAAAAGGTTTTGGGCTAGAAGATGCTAGAACCTGTGTCCAAATCATTCACGACATAAGAAATACCACACCTATAGGACTTGTCGGGGATTACCACCCTCTATGCCAAAAAGGCTTGGAATGAAAAACTTTATCCACCCCTCAAGCATTATAGAACCCGATGTTTTTATCGGCAAAGAGTGCAAAATTTGGCATTTTTGTCATATCCTAAGCGGAGTGACTATCGGGAATCATTCCTCTTTTGGACAAAATTGTGTCATAGGACCAAATGTCAAAATCGGAAATCATTGCAAGGTTCAAAATAATGTCAGCATTTATGAAGGTGTAGAATGTGAAGATGATGTCTTCATTGGACCTTCAGCCGTTTTTACCAATGTCTATAATCCCAGAGCCTTTATCGTGCGAAAAAATGAATACAAAAAAACACTTTTAAAGAAAGGTTGTTCTATTGGGGCAAACGCGACAATCATTTGTGGCATCAGCATAGGAGAATACGCTTTTATAGGCGCAGGCGCACTCATTAGAGAAAATGTAAAACCTTTTGCATTAATGGCAGGCGTTCCTGCCAAACAGATCGGTTGGGTAGATAAAGCCGGCAATAAAATGATTTTTGATATTCAAAATAATGCTATTGACAGCTATGATGGTGCAAAATACACTCTTACAAACAATGAGGTAAAAATCCTTGAAAATTGACTTTGCCAATCTGGGTAAAGCCCACCAAGAATATGAAAGCGAGATTTCAGAAGCAATAAATAGAGTGCTAAAATCTTCACGCTTCATTATGGGTGAGGAAGTAGAAGCGCTTGAAGAAGAGCTTTGCGCTTTTCTTGGCTACCGATATGCCATCACCTGTTCAAGCGGAACATCTGCAATTTTACTTTCCCTTTTAGCAATTAGAATCAAAAAGGGAGACGAGATCATTACTACTCCGTTCAGCTTTATCGCTGCTGCAGAAATGATTGCTCTCATCGGTGCAAAACCTGTTTTTGTCGATATAGACCCCCATACATTCCATTTAGATGCAAATCTCATTCAAAAAGCCATTACCAAAAAAACAAAAGCCATACTGCCTGTAAGCTTGTTTGGATTAAGCCTACAGACAGACACACTCCATTCTATTGCCAAAGCTTATGACTTAAGCGTCATTGAGGATGGAGCGCAAAGCTTTGGAGCAAATCATAAAAACAAAAAAAATCTTAGCAAAATCATTACCACAAGCTTTTTTCCCTCTAAGCCATTGGGGTGCTACGGGGATGGAGGAGCAGTATTTTGTAATGATAAAGAGCTTGCTGATACCATCAAATCCTTAAGAATCCACGGGCAAAACAAACGCTATAAACACTCTCATATCGGACTTGGAGCAAGACTCGATGCGCTTCAAGCAGCTATTTTACGTGTCAAACTTAAGCACTACCCCCTCCAAATTATAAGACGTCAAGAAGTAGCCAAAACCTATCAAAAATACCTTGCAGATAAGCCTGTTATACTGCCTCAAGTACCTAAAGACAGAGAAAGTGTATATGCACAGTATTGCATCCTCTCTACTCATAGAAAAAATCTAGAAAAAAATCTAGAAAAAAATAACATTCCTTATGCCATTCACTATCCAAAACCATTACATCTTCAGGCTTGCTTTAATTATTTAGGGTATCAAAAAGGCGATTTTAAGATTGCCGAACAGATTTCAAAAAAAATTTTAAGCCTTCCAATGAATCCATACTTAAGCGAAAATGAAATCGCATTCATCTGCAAACACGTGATATGAGGAAAAATAATGAATAAGACCATCGCCATCATCGGATTGGGTTATGTCGGGCTTCCTCTAGCATTAGAATTCGGTAAGATTTATCCTACAATAGGCTTTGATATAAACCCTCTACGGATCAAAGAACTTCAAAAACACAAAGATACCAACCTCCAAGCCAAAGTTGAAGATTTTACAAAAGCAAACTTACTAGTTTTTAGTTCAAAACAAGACGATCTGAAAAAAGCACATATCTACATCATTGCCGTCCCTACCCCCATCGATGCCTATAAAAAACCTGATATTTCGGCATTACTTCAAGCATCAGAGCTTGTCGGGAGATTTCTGAAAAAAGGAGATATTGTCATCTATGAATCTACGACTTATCCGACTTGCACCGAAAATAATTGTGTTCCAATTTTGCAAAATATAAGCGGACTTATTTTTAATCAAGATTTTTT
Organism: Helicobacter sp. 12S02232-10; assembly: GCF_002272895.1. Lineage (NCBI taxonomy): Bacteria > Pseudomonadati > Campylobacterota > Epsilonproteobacteria > Campylobacterales > Helicobacteraceae > Helicobacter > Helicobacter sp. 12S02232-10. The sequence continues at coordinate 18,623 of NZ_MLAQ01000004.1, read as the reverse complement.
TGTAGGCTACTCGCCTGAACGAATCAATCCCGGAGATCCTAAAAATACACTTACAAATATCATAAAAATCACTTCAGGAAGCACAGACAAAATCGCTTGTGAAATTGATAATCTCTACGCCTCTATCATTCCTGCCGGAACATATCTTGCCCCCTCTATCAAAGTTGCAGAAGCTGCCAAGGCAATCGAAAACGCTCAAAGAGATCTCAATATCGCCTTTATGAATGAACTTGCCATTATTTTTGAACGCCTTGGCATTGATACACGCGAAGTGCTTAAGGCTGCAGGCACAAAGTGGAATTTTTTGCCTTTCACTCCCGGACTTGTTGGAGGACACTGCATTGGAGTTGATCCTTACTATCTCATTCATATTGCCGCATCTTTTGGATACCATCCAAAAATCATAGCTGCTGGAAGGTATGTCAATGACCTTATGCCTGCTTTTATCGCCCAAAAAATGATCAAATTGCTCTCAAAAAATGCTATTGGGGCATTAAATGCCAATATCTTAATTTTAGGGATCACCTTTAAAGAAAATTGCCCCGATATCCGGAATTCTAAGGTTCCTGAAGTCAGGCAAGAGTTGCTTGACTTTGGCTGTAATGTGCATATCTATGATCCGCTTGCAAATAAAGAGGAAGTCAATAAAAAATACGGCTTTAAAACCTTAAATTTCCATTCTTTAGATCAAAAACAAATACAATATGATGGGATTATACTCGCAGTCGCCCATACTGAATTCAAAAATATCGATCCTTGCACACTCTTAAGCAAAAATGGGGTTATTTATGATCTCAAAGGCTTTTTTAAATCCAAGGCACACGCTAGATTATAGGCTTGAATTCTTTGTAAATTGACTTGACTTATCATTTAAAATAACTTATAATTTCACCTCTCAATACTAAAGCATTTCAAATATTCCGGATTAGCTCAGCGGTAGAGTAGGCGGCTGTTAACCGCTTGGTCGTAGGTTCGAATCCTACATCCGGAGCCACAATATCATTCTTTTCCCATTTGCCCAAAAAATAAATATCCTCATTTCTACATCTGTTAAATTTTCATTATTCATATCAATAGTATTTTAGAAATAAAATAATAAAATTTCAAATAGATTCAGGTATCAAGTAGCAATAAAAGAATAGAAAATAAAGTTAACTTATGGTGGATTGGAATTATCTGATATCATCATAACTACCGACAATATGAATCATTTATATAAATCATATAACTACTGATTTGGCAACCATTTTACCCTTAAATAAAAATTCTGTTAATCAAATATCTTTTCAAAATAAACTGCAATCATCTTGTTCTTATGTACTTTATATCCGGCTTATTTGCTCCTTTCTTTTTAAGAACCTTATAATACTTTTAGCCTTGCCACTTAAATCTGCAATCAGATTTAAGGGATAATTCCCCGAGAATTTCAGAGTGTTAAAACTATGTGCAATGTCTTGTCTTTTAAATAAAAATTTAAATTACATATATTTAAAATCATTAATTAGAGAATTTAAATAAAAATAAGTCTAATACTGCTCATATTGATTTTATTGACAAAAAATAAAATATTGACATACTTTATACATATTAGGAAAGCAAGAATATAGTATCTATACAATCAAAATTTTATATATTTTTAAGAAGCTAAATCTAATTTAATAATTATAAAATTAATTTTGAAAGATTTTTAATGGATTATAAAGACTTATTAAAAAATATTAATAACCTAGAAATGAACCGATTGATAGAATGAAGTGAAAAATATTTTATAGATGAAAAACAACAGTGTACTAATGAAAAAATTTTAAATATGGTTGTTTAATATCTTATTTTGAGCTTAAAAAATATAATCATGATTATCTTACGGATTGTAATTAGCTAAATCGTCTTAATGGGAAGATAGTACAAGAAATAAGAAGAGGACTGGATTATTTTTATTCGTTAAGTAAGCTTAATAGCGAAGAAAGTCTTATTAAATTAAGATACCGTATATTGGGAGTATTACAAAAAATATTAAAATTTCTATCCACTAAGTCGTCAATTACAACATTCTATCGCAGAAGATTTTAATAATTAGCTAAACCATTCTCTTGATTCTTGATTTTAAACCTTTATTCTGCCATAAAAAGAATTATTAAATCCAAGATAAATTAATCAGAGAATATGTCAAGCTATTTAAAGAGTCTTTTATTGAAAATAATGAGGTAAAGATTTATAAATAGGTAAAATGCTTATAGCGATATTTGCAACTTGCAAAAGTTTTAGGCAGTTATTAAATTCTTCTATGGTAAAATGGACCTCTTGCAATTAGTATCCCACCCCTGGTTTTAGGCAGTTATTAAAATCTTCTATGCTAAAATCAAGCGGGGTTTATAATGCACTGGTTAAAAGTTTTAGGCAGTTATTAAATTCTTCTATGGTAAAATTGCTAGAGCGCTATAGGTTGCAAATTTGTTGTTTTAGGCAATTATTAAATTCTTCTATGGTAAAATGAGAAGAGTTTTATATCAATCCATTTACGCTTGAAAATAAAGCAGAAAACATTGCTTTTTTATCAAGCTGGCTAAGTTTCTTAATCAGATTGAATGAAGACAATGCTGATGATATTGAAAAAATTTCTGCAATTGAAAAAGCAATTAGTGATACCTATGAAATGCTGATCCCACAAGGACAAGCTTTTGGATTAAAAGACATTGCAGAAACAATTTTAAAAACACCTGACCAACATATTGAAATGCAACTCAATCGCTATTTAAAAAATCCGATTTTTAATAAACTCAAAGATTCCCTAAGTTTTGAAAAACAACTCACTTGCATTAATATGGACTTTATTGCCAATTCCAATCAAGACGCAAGTTTAATCGCTTTATATTTATTCCACAGAATGATTTTTGAAGCCAAAGAAAACTCTAAGGGCTTCTTTATCTTTATTGATGAAGCAAAATCCTATACAGAAAATAAAACAATGATTGATAAAATCATTCTCACACTCACACAAGTCAGAAAAGTCAATGGCGTTTTAGCATTAGCATTTCAAGATATCGCACAGCTTGATGAAATTACTAACGCCTCCTCGATGGTTGCCAATATGGCACATATTATTTTATACCCCACAAGAGATATTGAAAGAATCAAAAAATACGGGATTAACCTGACAGAAGCCGAAGAAAGTTTTTTAACTACAGCCAATGCAAGAGACAGGAAAATCCTTTTAAAAAATATGCTTGATGGGACTTCTAATATTTTAGATGTGAATTTAGCCAAATTGGGGAACTACTTAAATATTCTAAGTTCATCTAGCCATTCGGTTCAAAAGCTTAAAACACTTAAAGAAAAATATTCTACAGATTATAAAGAAAGGTTTTTGAATGGATTCTAAAACTAATCTGTTTGAAATCCTTGCAGGTATTTTTAATAGCCTTTTAAATAATTTTACAGAAAGTATGGCAAAAAACTTTTCTGATTTTTTGCATACACAACTGATCATCAACACAATTACAATGCTACTTATCTTGCTTTTTTTCATCAAAAAACTTAAAAGCAATGAATTATTTGAATTTAAAACCTCTATCGAATTAATCATCTTTATTTGTTTTCTTGGCGTTTATAACTGGTCAAAAGAATACCCCCAACAATTTAATGAAGCTTTTAATGAAATTTTGTTTTATCTCTCAAATAAAATCAGCAATGCGGTTCAGACTACAGGAGCAAGCAATACCAATCAAGCCAATGTAACTTCTCAAAATCAAATCAGTGTTTTAATTCAAAAAATTTTTAATGCCATAGAAATATTGACTTCCAGAGTATTTAAAGGTATTGGAGCGTGGAATTTTTTTTCATTCATAATCCCTATTATCTTAACACTCGCCATTGCTGTTATTGAAATTCTTTTTATTTTAATGACTTGCTACTTTGTTTTTATTGTTTTTATTGAAATCACTATCTATAAAGCCTTTGCGCTTTTAATTATGCCACTCGTATTCTTTTCTCAAACAAGAGGTTTAGCCTATACTTATATTAAAAAAATCCTCTCACTTACTTTTTATCAACCATTAATCCTGCTTTTAGCAACACTTAATTTCAAAATGATAGATGAACTCATAAAGTATATGCCTTTACAAGCTGATATAAAAGAGAGAATAGTCAGCACTGTTGTAAATGGAGTCACGCAAAATGCACAAGTCAGTGCTGTCTTAGCAATGATTTTGATTATGTGTTTTTTATGTCTTTTACTCATCAAAAAAATACCCGGTATCATCGATGCCATTTTTGGAACAAGCACAGGCGTACAGGGAATGGGAGAAATGAGCAAAATGGCTATGGGAGCTGCCGGAGCAGTCGCTGGAGGCTTAATCGGAGCTGCCAAATCAGGGTTTAAAGCAGGGTCAGAAAAAGGTGGAGGCGGTTGGAAAGGCTTAGCAACAGGTTTGACAGGAGCAGGATTGAATATGGTAACTGCAGGATTAGGGACGAAGATAGCAGGAAGCAAAATAGGAGAAAGCTTAGGAAACGGGATTACTAAAGGTGTCTCATTTGGAACAAGTCAAATCGCTAAAGCTTTTGGCAAAGGAGATAAAAAATGAAATTCAAACAAATAAAATCCATAAAACCCGTCAAAATGACAGCAAAACTGCTTTTATTTACCATAACAATGATTAGTTTCATTAGTTTTAATGCTTGCAGTGATAAATACTACGAAATGTATCAATCTCCGTGTGCTTGCTTTGAAGATATTAAAAAACTAAAAGAACTCAATAAAAATCCTAAGTCTGAAGAAATTAACAATCAAGATCCACTGACCTTAAAAACATACAAAATCCAAAAAGGAACTTATAATGGATAATAATATAGTCATCATTAATGATAAATTCTTTGATTTTAAAATCAAAGAATTTAAAGCTTTTACCAGTAGTTATCACGTTGTAAAAATTGATTTATTGCAAGATGAGAAATTTAGTCTAAAAGATGAGATTATCAATGTTCAAAAGGACTTTATTACTTTTATCGGAGGAAAAAGCAAAGTCAATAAATTCAATAAAATCAAGCAATACGGATACATCACAAAAAGTGAAAGACAAGATATCCTCAATTACTATAAAAAAGGCTGTGAGATAGCAGACATCGCAGACTTACTTCAAAAAGCCCCGACCTCAATAAAGAAAATCATTGATGAAAAAAATTTAACTTTTAAAGACATTGAAATACGCAAACAGCAATTGGAAAACAAAAACAAGTGAGATAAGAATGCAAGAAACCAATTCAAACAGCAATCAAAATAATACAAAGACTGACAATAATGACAATAATACCAATCAAAAACCTGCACAAAATCATTCAAATGGCTTCAATAATGCAGAAACAATCATTGATACTGATAAAACCGACAAAAAAGATATTAATAAAGATAATATTGATGCTGATAATAATACAATGCCACAAAAAAGCCTTGAAGAACAAATTAAAGAGGATAACAGCAAAAAAAATATTTTAAAAAATCTTGCTGGTATCAGAGATAAAATCAAAGAATTCTTTGAAAACAAACTCCTCTCAAAAACCAGAAAACGCCTGCAGATTGAAACACTTTTTGAAAGTGTGGGGAATGCCAATACAATCTTTAAAGTCGAACGAAAAATTGGGGATTATCTGATTTTAATCGCAGGCTTTTTCTTTATCACAAGCCTTATTGAATTGATTTTAATCATTTCTCTTTTTCCCTTAAAAGAAAAAGAGCCTTATTTAGTGACCTTTTCCACCTCCACTCAAAACTTTGCCATCGTGCAAAAAGCAGATTCAAAAATTACTGCCAATAAAGCTTTAATTCGCCAATTGCTTGGAGCTTATATTCTAAATCGAGAGACAATTAATCGCATTGATGACCAGGCAAGGTTTGATATTGTCAGAGAGCAAAGCAGTCCTGAAGTGTGGAGGATTTTTGAAAGAATCGTAGCAAACCAGGATTCTATCTATACCAATGATAGTCTTAAAAGAAATGTTCAAATTATTAATATTTCTACTATCAAGAAAGGCTATGCTAATGCTGATGTGGATATCACATTATATGCTAACGGACTTTTACAAAGTGAAAAACGCTACCGTATTGTCATTGCCTATCAATTTGAACCAATTGAAATTGATTTTCATTCAATGCCAAAAAATCCTACAGGATTTATAGTCACAGGCTATTTCATTACAGAAATTGCTACCATTAAAGAATTAAATCCCGAAAACCAAGTTCAAACTCCAAAAGAATCATCAAAAATTAAATACAAAAATCCAAAAAAGAAACCAGATGCACTCAATGATGGATTGAATGATGCAACAATCAATGGTGTTTATCAATACAATCTCAAAAATCAAGGGAATCAAGAGAAAGCCTCTCAATCATCAAATCAATCTGATATAAAATCAAATCTGTCCAATCAATCAAATACAGATTCAAATACAACAAATACAAACTCTAATGTTTCTGATACTGCTTCTGATACATTGAATGCAGATGAGATTCAAGCATTACAAAAAGAATTAGAGAAACTCAAAAAAATAAAAGAATTCAATAAGGCAATAAAATCAGAAAACTTAAAAGAACAAATCAATGAGGATCCAAATCATACCAATGCAAGCGATAATAATACCAATAATGGTAATAATCATAGCAAAATCCAAAATTCCAATACCAATCAAGAAAATTTACAAGAAGATTCAAATTCTAAAGCTTCTGATTTAAGACCTGTCATCAATCCTTTAAAATCTGCTCATCAAGACAATAAAGAATCTGAAACTTCTCAATTGAGAAAAGACCATAAAGATAATTCTCAAAAACAACAAATGGTATCCCCGTTTGCAGGAGGGGATGAATGAGAATAATCCAAACAATCAAAGATAATACCAATCATATCAATGGCAACAGTATTCAAAAGACAACTAAAATAAAGGGTTTGAATGCTTTAGTCATCGCTTTATTTGCATTCTTGTTTTTGAGTGTGCAGCTTCAAGCTGATGAACCTAGTCCATTTGATAATCATCAAAGTCAAAATAATGCCAAAGCCTCTAAAAGTAATGAAAGCGACAATGGTATTTCATTGCAAGATTATGAAGAAAAAGAACAAGAGCAAAATGCTTCTAAAATGATGTTTTTAAATGCGATTCAAAATTCCTTTTTTTCTAAAAAAAGGAATCCTCAAAGCAATAACATCAATATTCATTATATACCTGGAGATACTCCAAAAATAAGACTTAGATATGCAATGAGCACAATGTTTATCTTTGATAATGATAGCATTCTTTATATTTCTTTGGGAGACCCAAGCGGCTTTGAAGTTACATTACCTCAAAAGGAAGGCTTTGATTTAAGCAACATTCTAATAGTCAAACCACTTTTAATAGGAGTAGATACAAACCTTACTGTAATCGGCAAGAGTGGAAAAATTTATACATTCTATTTATTCTCTACACATTTTACCAATTCGAGAAATCCTGCATTAAGCGTATTTATTTCAGACCATCGAAAAATCGGAAAAATTGATGTGGATAAAGAGAAAGAAAAAAAGGAGAAATTGGAGAAATTAAAAAAGCTTCAAGAACAAAACACCCGATTGCTTGATATGAAAAATCCTTTTGCAAAACCCCAAGAGACTTCTCAAACTGCTAAAGACAACAAAAATGGCAAAAATAATACTGATGATGTGATTTCTAAAAAGATTGATTATTCCTCTAAAGAGATTGATGATGGTAAATTTATCAGAATCGGAGATGCAGTCAATCATCTTTATATTGATAAATCTCAAATCCAAAGAGATTATTACCAAAAGCCCAAAGCAAAAAGAACCTGGTGGAGTTTATGGCTTTATAAAAAACCTTCCAAAGAAGCAAAAAGTTTAGAGAGCTTAGAGATTTTTGATGATGGGAAATACACTTATTTTAAATACGACAGAGAAAAAAGTATCTCAAAATTTCCTTACACCTATAAAGTCGTTGATAAATACGACAATCCTGTGAATTCAAGAATTGTGGGTAATTACATCATTGCTGAAGATGTTGGAAAAAAATGGACATTAAGACTTGGAGATGAATATGTCTGTATCGAGAAAATCCCAAATAAAAAAACAAGCAGGGAGAAAGAATAAACAATGGTTGCAAATATCCTCAGATTATTCAAAAAAAGTCATTTGGATACCTCTGAGCATCGCAAGTATTTTATTTCTATTGATAATTTTTACTGATGCTGATGAAGAAGATGATTTTAAAATCAATACAAAATTCCCGCTCTCTGATTATTTATTTGCCGATTCCAAAGATAAAACTGATTTATCAAACAATCCACAAAATCAATCAAATGATTCAATCGATAAGGTTTTAAAAGAAGTTACAAAACAAGTTCAGGAAGAAAACACTCAAATAAGTCAAAATTACCACAAAGATAAAGATGGCAATATCGTTGATGCAAACGGGGATATTGTTTTACCTAAAGAAAAAATCATTGTAATCAATCCCAACTCAAGCTCACAGGCAAATAAAAATCATCAAGAAGCCAATAGCAGCCATTCAAATAAAAATGCTTCTAATAAAAAATCAAAATCATCAAATACTCAATTTAATTATAAAACTGCTTCTGCAATTGATAAAGAAAGACTTTCACAACTTGCCAAACGATTTGAAAGCATTGGTCTTAATCCAAGCGATTCTGATTTTAAAGATAAGGTCAATCGCAATATTGAATATGGAGCAGATTCTTTCAGTAATTTTGATAAAAAAGATGAGGCAAGTAATGAACATAAGCTTTTAAGAACCATTACAGCAGACAAAATGATACCTGCAATTTTAATCACTCCCATTAGCTCTCAAATTGAAGGGAATAAAGTTGTCGCACAGGTTGAAAGCGATATTTATGCTTCAATGGGAAGAGCAGTCTTAATTCCAAAAGGCTCCAGAGCCATCGGATTTTATAACAGCAACAATAAAATCGGAGAATATCGCTTAGAAGTGGTTTGGAATCGCATCATCACACCACAAGGCATTAATATCATTTTAACCAATGCAAAAGGTGCTGATGTGAAAGGTTATGCAGGCTTAGTGGGGAATTTACATAATAAATATTGGGAAAAATACGGACTACCTCTAACACTCTCAACCCTCTCAAATGGACTGCTTTTAGCCATCTCTTCAGGATTGAGCACACAGCTTAATAAAAGTTCTAATGGTGCAGGTGTGTATCAAAGCTATCAAACCGCCCAATTAGTCGGACAAATGAAAGATGATGTTTCAAATATTATCCAACAAATCTTAAGAGAACAAATCAGAATCAAGCCCATCATTACAATTAAAGAAGGAAGTAGGATTTTTATTTCCCCCAATGTAGATATCTTTTTTCCAGAACCTAAAGATGGAGAGGTTTTAACAGAGTTCTTTAAAGAATATGAGCCCTTACCAAAAGATGATGATATCAGTGATGAAGACAATGAATACTGAATCTCTAATCAAAGGAAACCAAATGAATGAATATTTTAAAAAGTCTAAAAAATCTAAAAGCCTGACAGACTTAAGAAGCTTAAGAAAAATAAAAACCTTTAAAAAAGAAGACTTCTCAAAAACTTAAAAGACTTGAAAGGAAAAGAAATGACAAGAATAACAGATATGACCATCAAAACAACTCAAAAGCAATGCAAGCAATACCAACAATTCAAAAATGTATTGTTTAAAATCCTTTGTTTGTTTGCTTTAACAGGTATATTCAATTCTGTTTTTGCATTAATGATTATTACAGATAAAAACATTGATTTAAGTAAGAAACAAGGGACATTAAGAGGCAAAGTCGTTTTTAATAATAAAGTTTATCCTGCAATTGCTATAGGAACCTATAGTGCAGATAAGACCAGAAAAAATGTAGCATTTGTAATCAATCAAATCAATTACAAAAACCAAACACACAATCTCCAATCCTCGCCATCAGTCATTAAAGAAACCAAAAAAGCTAAAAGACTGCCTAAAAATTCCAAATTGATTTTAGCAGGAGAGAATCAAGAAGAAATCGCTCAAATATTAGGATTAAATGTAGAAGATTATAAGAAAAAAGGCTCAGGGATTGTGACAGGTTCAGGAAGTAACAGCAGCACTAACAGCAATAGTTCTGGATCACAAAGTGCAGGAAGCAGCAGTTATGACCCCACTGCCAGCCCTTTTACATCAAATACAAGCAGTGACTTCGGAAATGGTAGTAGCAGTTATTTTCCTCCTTCAAATGGTTTAAATAACGGGTCTGATGGATTAAACAATCCTGTGATTGTGCCAGGAGATAACTCACAAGGAGATGCAGGAGGAGCTTCAAACTATTCAGCACAATATTGCAAGGCTCCACAATATGACGGAACTAACAGTATGAGTTTATCTGTTGTAGATAAAGATGGGAATTGCTTGCCTCTGAAAGCTCAAAGAGATGATACTAAATGTGAATATCGCTATGACTTTAATGACGGAGTTGCTATCAAACAAACGCAATTTTATTATGTGGATAAAGAAAATCAAACTCAAAATATCGGAGGTTGTGTGGATTTGCAAGGCGATGCTTATCGTTTTCCCTTATATAAAGATGATTCCAAATGCAAATTACAAATTACCGATAACAAAGGTTATGGGGGAGGACAAGCATTAATGTTTCAAACACAAATCCTATTTAGAGGAATGGACGGATTGATCCATACAGCCGCAGATTGCGGGGATTATATGAACGTACAAGAAGAATTGATTAGTTATGAAAAAGATGACAAGAATAAAAAGCTTAAAAGAATGGTGAATCAATATTACATTGATCCAAAAACCAATCAAAAAATCTATATCAATCACGGCATTTATTCGCCATATGAATTTGGTTATCAGGAATATTCCTGTGGAGCTTGGGAAATGGACGATCCTAATCTGCAAGCTTACAGAAGAACTCAAATCAAAGCTTATGACAATATTGCAGGGAGTTATTATGATATTACAGGCTGTGATTATAGCAATGATCAAGGTAAGAGCGGAAGAATCACTATGCCTTATATCAAGCTGGCTAATAATGAGACAGCAGGAGCAACAGAAAAAGGGGATATGAATGGGACATATGATTTTGAGATAAAAGAAGCATTATTGGGAAGCTGGATTAAAAGTGAAAGATATTGGTGCAAAAGTTGTGGGGCGTGGGGAGAGTACAGGCACAGGAGTGGAACAAATTATTTTAACAACGGCTACAAAACGACTCAATGGAAAACCACTTATAAAACCACCAATACGGGAATAACCGTAGGTTATCAAAGACCCAAACAAGATGATGAGAAAGAAGCAAGCATCTACTATGTTTCCAAAAAAATCAAAACAATTGATCGAAATACAACTCTCATTAAAAATGAATTGAACCTTGATGCAAACTATATGAAATTTTATGAAGCTAATGAAGGCTTTTATAAAGACGCTGATAACAATACTACAAAACAATCAAAAGAATTTACGGATTTTATTACGAAATATTACAGACCTAGTAAGGGGATATGCAGTGAATGGAATTTTTGGAGGGAAGATTGGCTTGAATCTGGCGGACATTCCTGTGTTTCTATTCAAAACTATATCCTACCTACACCATAAACAAAGGAAATACCAATGCATCAAAAAGAACAAACAGGCATTTATAACGTGACTTTTAATGAAAAAAAAGCAACGCCTGTGCATACCAAAGATGCACAAAATAAAAGTGATATCGAACTCATTGAAGAAGCCATCATTGAAGAAGTTGTGATGTATGTAAAGGGATATCATTTATCCAATAAAGACAAAGGAAGAGGTGCAGAGCATATTAAACTGCATTTAGAACCCGATTCACAAGGGCATATCAAACTTGAAGAGCTATTAAATCTAGGAAATTTTATCAGAGAATATACCAAAGTATTTAAAGAGCCATTTATCGATAATAAAGGCGGAAAGATTTATGAATGGGAAAATCAAGAAAAAATTAGATTCAGAGTTGTAATAGGAAGAGTGGGCAGTGGCACTGATTTACCAACTTACACCCACGAGCAAATTATAACATTTTATTCTGATAGAAATTTTAATGAAAGAATGCAATTTAAAAATCCTTTGGTAGCAAGGCATTATGAAGCAATAGCCAAAACAAAGAAAATATCAATAAATTCAAACGAACCCAAAAAAGAGGTAAAACAACAGAGTTTCAATAAAAAACCAAAATCCAATGGTTTTGGTATGGGAATGTAGGGAGTAACAATGAACACTCAAATCAATAATAAAATCAACACAAAGGACCAAAATGTATAAAATGAATGAAACAGACCAATTGCTTGTAGATAAGCTTTATGAGAGATTTAAACCTGTCGATAACCTTTACCAACTGTATGTAAGCGAACCAGATATTTTTAGTAAAGATGAAGCACAAAAAATTAATACAAGGATAAAACTTAGTGATTCTGAAATAGATAAATACTTTGAAGAAATAGACAATCTCAAAAAAGAGATTGCCCCTTTATATGAAAAATATTTTAAAGCAAATTCTATCCCAAAAGAAGAAATTGCAAAAAGCCAAATCAATAAAGAATTAGATTTATTAAAAGAAAAACATTGTGGAAAAACTACAGAAACTACAGATGGGTTTCTTGCTAAACAAGAATTATGTGATATTTATCAACTCTTCTATCTGAAAAAATATGAAAATTACCCTAAGGAAGAGCTTAAAAAAGAACAAAAGCTTTTTGAAGTCTTAAATTTTTATGCCGGTTGGAACAAAGAAGATAGCGAACAAAATTTTGAAAAACTCTATTATATAGCCGGCAAACTAAATGCACTTACACGGCTTGTCGATTATGATAAATATCTCTTTGGAGACAATCAATATTTTTGTGAAAATGATACTAAAGAATCCTATCAAAGGTATAAAGCTTGGATTCAAGAAATGAAAGACACTACTCCTGCAAAAGAAAACTACGAAAATTATCTGAAAAACACTCTATATTTTTGCAATCAAGAAGCCCTTATAGACAGGATATACAGAGAAGGAAAATACACAGATTCCAAAGGCAATATTCAAACATATTATGGTTTAGTAGATATAGAAGATAACTACTTTTATCGAGTAATAAAAGATTTTAAAAATGGTGATTTTAAAAAAGAAAATCTAAAATCTCTTCATTCAATACAATTATTTGAAACAATCAAAAACTTAGTCGTAGAAGAAAAAAAGATTTATGAAGAGAGATTTTATCAAATCCAAAACATAAAAAATGAAATCAAGCTATCTGCTTCTAAAGAAAAATCCAAACAAATAGCACAACAAAAATCACATAGTTTCAATAATAAACCAAAATCCAATGGTTTTGGTATGGAAATGTAAGGAGTAACAATGCATCAAAAAGAACAAACAGGGATTTATAACGTGACTTTTAATGAAAAAAAGGCAACGCCTGTGCATACCAAAGATGCACAAAACAAAAGTGATATCGAACTCATTGAAGAAGCCATCATTGAAGAAGTTGTGATGTATGTAAAGGGATATCACGATACCAGAAGAGATAAAGGAATGGGTGCCGAACACATTAAGTTGCACTTGGAAGAAGGGTCACAAGGGTAAATTAGGATTGAAGAATTATTGAACTTAGGTAAATCCATCAGAGAATACATCAAACTGTTTAAAGAACCTTTGATTGATGAAAAAGGAGCAAAAATCTATGAGTGGGAAAATCAAGAGGGGGTAAGGTTTAGGACAATAGCAGACATTATAAATCAAAGAGGAGGGCGACAACTGCCACTTTCCCTCTTTGAGAGTCAAATTATAACATTTTATTCTGATCGAAATCTTAATGAGAGAATGCAATTTAAAAATCCTTTGGTAGCAAGGCATTATGAAGCAATAGCCAAAACAAAGGAAATGTCAATAACTTCAAACGAACCCAAAAAAGAGGTAAAACAACAGAGTTTCAATAAAAAACCAAAATCCAATGGTTTTGGTATGGGAATGTAAGGAATGGCAATACATATTACGTCCAATATCACAAATAACAAAAGCAATCAGATATCAACTCTTTGCAATCTCAAATAAAAGGATAAAAATGGAAACAGACAATATAAAAACACAGACAAATCCAAATAGTGACAATAAAAATAAAAAGACAGAAGAAAAAACCAATCAAGGAGACCCTATGGAAAACAATACCCAAGAAATCAAATTAACCATTGTAGATAATCTTTTAGAGCAAAGCAACTTGCCTAATCAAAAGCTGTTAAATCAATACCACAGGTTAGAAAAAGAGATTAAAAATATCAAAAAAAAGCTTGAAACTAAAATTGCAAATCTGCAAAGAGTTCAAAATCAAATCAGTGATTTAAATAAAAACAAAAATCAGAGAGGGGAATTCTAATGACTGTTTCTAAGGTTTTACAGGTATTAACAGAAAAACTCAATCCTTACTTGAAGCAAGATATCAATGAAGTTATTTTCAATCGTGAAAAAGAGATGTTCTTAGTGCGTGGTTCAGAATATGAAAGAGTAGAATGCGAAGCGTTTGATGAGAGATTTTTAATGATTCTTTGTGAGCAATTAGCCAATTACAGAAATTTATATTTTAATAAACAAGTCCCCCATCTATCCTGCAGTATTCCAAATACAAGATATCGGGTCAATGCACTCCATCCGAGCATCACATCAAACAATCATATTGCTGTGTGTATCCGTGTGCCAAGTGTAAACAAATTCAGTATTCAAGCTTTTAGTCTAGGAGAGAAAGTCACCCAGAAAAATATCAGTTACAACGATATTTTGCAACTTTCTAATCTTGGTAAAAATATCTTAGTGAGTGGAGGAACAGCAAGCGGTAAAACAAGCTTTGTCAATTGCTTGATTGAAGAAATACCCATCAATGAAAGAGTCATCACAATTGAAGATAGTCCTGAATTACATCTAAAAAACCCTAATTTAGTCTCCATTCTTGTAGGTAAAAATGAAAATACAAACTATAGCTATGAAAACGCCTTAAATGATGCTATGCGAATGTCGCCTCAACGAATATTGCTTGGAGAGATTGATACCAGAAACGTATCGTTGTTTTTAAGACTTGCAAATACAGGACATAGCGGAATGATATCAACACTCCATAGCAATAGTGTGCAAGATGCAATCTTTGCAATCAGTCTTAATATAAAAATGGGTGGGGGCAAGGATATTGACAGCAATACATTGCTTGATTTTTTTATTTCAGGAATGGATTGCATCATTCAGATTAAAAAAATAGGCAATCAACGTATTATTGAAGATGTGCTTGATGTAAAAAAAGATTTAAAAAGATATTTGAGGAAGCAAATTTAAAAAATAAACATCTCCCAGATATTTCAACAAATACTTGTTTCAATATCTGAGAGTTTGAATAAAAAACACAATCAATACATCAAATTGATTGATTTAAAGGAATAAGATGGAAAATAAAACAGAACACAATCCAAACAGTATTAAAAGACCACGCCATCACAACAAGACTTCCAGATTGGTTGCAAGGAAGCAAACTAAATTTATTTTGGATTTAGAAAGCTATCAAAATCTTAAAAAACAATCCAGAGAAAATAATCTTACGATGACAAAGTTTTTAGAAACTTTATTGAAAGAAAAAAGCTTGCAAAATAGTAGTGGTATTACTAAAATCATTGCATTGACAAACTTCAATCAAAAATTCTATATGGATTTAAATACCACATTTTCCAATCTCAATCAAATTGCTTATAACCTAAACCTTGATAAATTCTTAGAAGAAAGCAAGATTGACAATGCATTTTTAAAAAATATTGCTGATGAACTTATCACTACAAAAACTGCGTTGCAAGATTTAAGACTATTAACACTTAAATTTTTACTTTATTTAGAGATAGACAATAAAAAACAAAAGAAAATTCAAAAACGCATTGAAACCTACAAAGAAAAATACGAAAAAGAGATGGCAAAAAACCAATCAATCCTCAATCAAACTCTAAAACAATATCAAGTCCAAAAAGACTTAGAACAAGAGGACTTAAAAGATTTAGAAGAAGACTCACTTACAGAGCAAAACAATATAGAAAACTTTAATTTAAGAGGAGAAGAGCAATGCTAAAACTTATCAATAATCCAAAATATAAACCATATTTCTTTTTATTAAGCATTCTTTTGGTTCTGCCTATATTTTTAGGTGCCAATATGTTTTTATTTGATTTAAAAGACTTTGAGCAAGGCTACAAATTTACAAAACTGATTTTAGAGAATATCAATGAATATGCAAATTTTAAAAAAGAAGTCTATCTGGGTGCAATTTTTGCTTTTATACCCTTTATTGCAATGATTTATTTCACAACAGGCAAAGGCGATTTAACAACACACGGCAAAGCTAGATGGGCTAGTAGAAAAGATATTGAAAAATATGTCTATAACCCATTCACATTTCTTAAGGATATTTTTTTATTTCTCAATCCATTAAACATCTTAAAACCAAAACTTTTTTTAAAACGCTTTATTAATGTTTTAAAATTAGGTAGAAAAACCATCAATCCAATGAAAATCAACTTTGGTAAAGGTTTTATACTCGGACTCTATCAAGAACTTGGAACACAAAAAGCCGTATGTTATGATGCTCCATTATGCACACTCATTGTCGCCCCGCCTGGAAGCGGTAAGACTGCAGCTGTTGCAATTCCAAACCTATTATCTTTAAAAACAAGTTGCATTATCTTAGATATTAAAGGCGAATTATGCGACCTGACAGCAGGATACAGACAACAAGCACTTAAAAATAAAGTCTTTGTTTTTAATCCCTTAGGCGATGACAACTCTTTAAAATTCAATCCATTCGATAAACGCATTATTTCAAAACTTGACTTCAACAGAAAAAGACGGCTTGTTGATGAAGTTGCTAATACAATCTTTGCAGATAATGATTCCAAAGATCCGCACTGGACACAACAAGCTAAAAATCTCTTTATCTTTTATGCCCTTTATGATTTATGTACTAAAAATGAATCAAGTTTTTTTGAAATTGCAACAGCTCCCATTAAGGATTATCGCCCTCTTATCCACCCTGATAGTCCCTATTATAAAGAACTTTATAAAACAGATGAAAATGGATATTTTGTTTTAGAAAATGGAGAAAAGGTTTTAAATTTAAGTGCTGATGTAGAAAATCTATTCTATCGCCAAGTTGCAGACCAAGTCTATTTAGATATCAATAATCCGAAAAACTTTCATAATCAAGATGATGGCGTAAAAAACAATATAGATGTAACAAATGCAAACCAAGATGAACTATTAGACCAAATTATCCGAAATGATGCAAGAAGATGGGCAAATGCCAATCAAAATGAGTTTGCTTCCATCAAATCTGTATTTAGCAGATTTATGCAGGTTTTTACCAGTTATCAAGTCAGAGAAGCAACTTCATCAATGAGTTTTGAATATGAAGATTTGCGAAAAGAAAATATTACTCTTTATATCAAAATCGCACAAACTGATATTGACACCCTTGCACCTTTAATTAGAATTTTACTTGAATCCATTGCTAAAAATCTCTTAACAAAAGAAAGCAAAGACCCCAATGAACGCATTTATTTTATTCTTGATGAGTTTGTAAGGTTTGGAAAACTCCAATTCTTACTTGAAATGCCTGCACTTTGTAGAAGTTATGGCATTGTGGGACTTTATATTACACAAAGCAATGCATTAATTGAAAAATATTACTCCAAAGAAGACGCAAAAATTATCAATGCAACCGTTGCCTACAAAGTAATTTTTAAAACTGATGATATGGAATATGCAAAAACGCTATCAGAAGAAATCGGTAAATACACCCGTAAAGTTTTAGGCAGTTATTAAATTCTTCTATGGTAAAATTTAAGGGCATATCAGAAAGAGCAAAAAGCTGTTTTAGGCAGTTATTAAATTCTTCTATGGTAAAATGGACTGCAAGCCCATTTAAACATTTTTTGAGTTTTAGGCAGTTATTAAATTCTTCTATGGTAAAATCCATTGCTTCGTTATAAAGCTTGTCAATCTGTTTTAGGCAGTTATTAAATTCTTCTATGGTAAAATAGAAAATCGTTGGAAAATAGAAGATGGTTTGTTTTAGGCAGTTATTAAATTCTTCTATGGTAAAATGATTTTTAGCTTTTTAAGCAAAGAATTCCTGTTTTAGGCAGTTATTAAATTCTTCTATGGTAAAATCCGCACCTCCAGCATAATGACCGCACTAACGTTTTAGGCAGTTATTAAATTCTTCTATGGTAAAATCACACATCGGACACCACCGAACATCGCAGAGTTTTAGGCAGTTATTAAATTCTTCTATGGTAAAATGAATTTCGGCGGTTTCTGTTTGAATCTCACGTTTTAGGCAGTTATTAAATTCTTCTATGGTAAAATTCAATAATTCTTTTGCCTCTTGATAATCTTGTTTTAGGCAGTTATTAAATTCTTCTATGGTAAAATTTGTAACCTGTAGGCGATTTGCAGAAAATCGTTTTAGGCAGTTATTAAATTCTTCTATGGTAAAATACACCTCTATCAAATCATTGATATTAGGGATATACATAGAATAAAATGATAAAAAATATGCTATAATACACACAGAAGATTTTAATAACTG